>NZ_CP060691.1:600000-901484 GCF_014352955.1 Mycoplasma sp. Pen4
TCCTGTTCTTGAAAGAACAACAACAAATTTGTAGTTTCCATCTTTAGCTTTTTCAGCAATTTTGTGCGCTAATTCTGAACGTTTGTTTGTTTGATCTGAATTTGCTCAAACTTTTTCAAGTTGAATATCGTAGTAGTTTCTTGCGTAGAATTCTTTTTCTGCTCTTCTTGAGATAGCTGACATTGTTTTAACTGCTTCTAATGGGAATAATCCGTTTGCTGATTCTCCTGAAAGCATTGTTGAATCTGCACCTAATTCTACTGCGTAGTAAACATCTGTTACTTCTGCACGTGTTGGGTGAGGTGTGTTTTCCATTGAGTCAAGCATTTGTGTAGCAACGATAACTGGTTTACCAGCTTCACGACATTTTCTGATCATAATTTTTTCATAGTATGGAACGTCGTAGTAAGGGATTTCTAATCCTAAGTCCCCACGAGCAACCATGATTCCATCTGATGCTTCGATGATTTCATCAATATTTACACAACCAAGGTGTGATTCAATTTTTGAAATAATTTGTACGTGTGATCCGCCGTTGTCATCAAGTAATTTTCTAAGTTCTTTAACGTTTCTTGCTGAGTTAACGAATGATGCAGCAACATAGTTAATTCCTGATTTAATTCCGAAAATAACGTCGTTAATGTCTTTTTCTGCTAAGAATGGAAGTGAGAAGTCAACACCTGGTAAGTTAACACGTTTGTTTGTTTTTAATTTGTGTGTGTTTTCTGCTCTTACTTTAACGTATCCTTCACCAACTTCTGTAACAACTGTTGATAATTTACCGTCGTCGATTAATACTTGGTTACCAACTGATAAATCTTGTGCCATATCGTAAGCAACAGTAATTTCTGTTGGTGTACCTTCGAATGATGTGTATTTTTCTGTTGTTGTGTGGATTAAAACTTCAGAACCTGATGTAACTACTTGAGCTCCATCTTTCATTTTTCCAATACGAATTTCAGGACCTTTTGTATCAAGCATTAATGATACTGGTACTTTAAGTTCTTGTGAAACTCTTTTTCCTAATTTAAATTTATTTAATTGTTCTTCATGTGAACCGTGACTAAAGTTAGCTCTAATTGTTGTAACACCGTTTTCAACTAATGATAATAATGTTTCGTAGTTATCACTAGATGGACCAATAGTAGCAACTAATTTTGTTCTTTTTTCAGTAATTTTCATAAAAACTCCTAGTTTGTTTTTTATATTCTTATTTTATCACTTTTTGTTAGACTTTAATGCATTGATTTTTGAACTATTTCATCTATGGTGTGGTTGTTTTGGTGGTTAATACAATAAGTTTTTCTTGTTTGAAAAAAGTTAATAAAAAATACTCACAAATTATTGATGTGAGTATTTAAGTATGTGAGTTTGAATTATACTAATTCAATAACTGCCATACGTGTTGCGTCACCTTGTCTACGAGGTAACTTGATAATTCTTGTGTATCCACCGTTTCTGTCTTTGTATTTTGGTGCAATATCACTAAATAAGTATGATAAAACTTCTTGTCCATCTTTTGTTTTGATTGGACGTACAAAGCTTGCAACTGCACGTCTGTTAGCTAAAGTAGGGTTTTTAGCTTTTTGAATCATTCTTTCAGCGTGTCTTCTTACTTCTTTTGCTCTTGTTAAAGTTGTTACGATTCTTCCGTTTACATATAATTCACTAACAAGTGAACGCATTACACCATTTCTTCATTTAGTATCACGTGAATAAATTTGTGTTGGATTTGCCATTTTATTCATCTCCTTCTTTTAATTCATAACCATATTCTTTAAGTTTATCTACAATTTCTTGAATTGATTTTTTACCTAAATTTTTAGTTTGTTCAAGTTGTTGCATGCTTAAGCTTGCTATTTCAGATAATTTTGTTTTCTTAATTCTCTTAAGTGCGTTAGCTGAACGAACTGAAAGATTTAATTGTGAAATATCAATATCATCTTCTTGTTTTGCTTCTTCTTTAACTTCTTCGACTTCAAAAATATCTACATTCATACGATCTACATCACCAATAACTTCAAATAAACCAATTAAAATTTCTGATGCCGATTTAATTGCATCTTTAGCTTTAATTGTTCCATCTGTTGTAACAATAAGATCAAGTTTTTCTTCAATTTTAGGTGAAGCTGAGTTCATCTCTGTAACTGTATAACTAACTTTTTTGATTGGTGAGAATTTAGAATCAACAGCAATGAATTCTGCTTTTTTATCAGAAATGTTTGTGTCTAATTCTGCTCTACGTTTTTGTAAATATGATTTGTTTTGATCGAATGTCATAAACCCACGTCCTGGACGTAAGTAAATTTCAAGTTTTAAAGCACGATCTGACATAACTTCAGCAATGTGAACATTACGGTCAACAATTTCTACACCTGGGTGTGAAACAACTTGCATTGAAGCTGATGTAACTGGTCCCATTACGTCTGATTGTAATGTTACTTTAACGATTTCATCATCTCCAACAATTTCAGGGTTGTATGTAAAACGAACATCCCTTAGGTTCATTAATAAACTAGGTACATCTTCCACTACATCTTTAATTACTTGGAACTCATGGTTAACACCTTCAATTCTTACACAGAAAGGTGCTAATCCAGTAATGCTTGAAAGAAGAACTCTTCTTAAAGCAACACCTAAAGTGTTAGCAAAACCTCTTTCAAGTCCTTGTAATGAAAATTCTGTAACGAAATCACTAGTTTCTTTAATTTGTGGTTTTTCTAGGTAAACCAATTTTTTCATTCTTTCCATTTGTACCTACTTTCGATTACGAATTATTTTCTTGCACGTTCACGTTTTAAAATACGTTTTGGTGGACGTGTTCCGTTGTGAGGAACTGGTGTAACATCTTTAATTTCTGTAACTGTAATTCCAGAAACTTCGATTTGTTTTCTTGCAGCATCTTTACCTGCTCCAAGACCTTTTAATTCAACTTTAACTGATTTGATTCCGTGTTCTTTAGCAGCTTCTGCAGCAGCTTGAGCAGCTAAACCAGCTGCATATGGAGTTTTCTTCTTAGTACCTTTGTATCCGATTGCTCCAGCTGAAGATCAAGCAATAACATTACCGTTTTCATCAGCGAAAGTAACAATTGTATTTTGGTTTGTTGAGTGAATATGAACAACCCCATTAGTAATGTTCTTTTTCTTTGATTTACGTGCCATTATTATTTACCTTTCTTTCCAGCTACAGTCTTTCTTGGACCTTTACGTGTACGAGCATTCTTTTGAGTACATTGTCCACGTACTGGTAACCCTTTACGGTGTCTCATTCCACGGTAGCATTTAATTTCCATTAAACGTTTAATGTTTAAGCTAACTTCTCTACGAAGATCTCCTTCTGTTGTGTAATCCTTAGCAGCTTCACGAATTCTTGATAATTCTTCTTCTGATAAATCTTTAACACGTGCATCTTCGCTAACATTTGCTTTTGCACAAATTTCTTTTGCGAGTGAATTCCCAATACCAAAAATGTATGTTAATGAAATAACAACACGTTTATTGTTAGGAATTTCGACGTTTAAAATTCTAGCCATTTAATATCCTTTCCTACTTAAATTATCCTTGTCTTTGTTTGTGTTTTGGTAATACACAAATTACACGGATAATTCCTTTACGTTTAATAATTTTGCAGTCTTTGCACATTTTTTTAACACTTGCTCTAACTTTCATATAAGTTTCTCCTTAACTATTTGTGTCTGTATGTAATACGCCCTTGTGTTAAGTCATATGGGCTTACTTCTACATCCACAGTATCACCAGGTAAGATTCTAATGTGATTTACTCTCATTCTACCTGATATATGAGCTTTGATAATTGCGCCGTTTTCTAATTCTACTGAATAATCATCCATACTGAATGCTTCTTTGACAACAGCGGTGAATTTGATTGCATCTTTAGCCAATTAAATTCCTTTCGTAAGCACAATACCTTTGTTATTTTTGATTAAGATTGTGTGTTCGTAATGAGCTGTATTCTTTTTATCAGCGCTAATGACAGTTCAACCATCTCTTAGTGTTCTTACACCGGGAGATTGTGTAATCATAGGCTCAATACAAATTACCATCCCATCTTTTAATAATGGTCCTGTGTCTTTTCTTCCATCATTTGGGACATTTGGATCTTCATGTAGTGCTCTACCGATTCCATGTCCACAAAATTCTGACGGAGTGTATAAATTATGTTTTTTAATATACTGACCAATAGCATAAGAGATATCTCCGACTCTTGCGCCTTTTTTAATTGCATTAAGTCCCGCTTTGAAAGAACCTTTTGCAACTTCAATTAATTTTAGGTCAGTTGCTGAGACGTTACCAACAGGTTTAGTGAATGCACTATCACTGTTGTACCCTTCTCAAATACATCCGAGATCAACTTTTACTAAGTCTCCATCTTTTACGATGTAATCTGAAGGTATCCCATGGATCAATTGTTCGTTGACAGATATACATGCTGTCGCTGGGAAACCATATAAACCTTTGAAAGCAGGTTTGGCTCCACGTTTAATAATTTCGTTAAAAGCTAATTGATCAATCTCTTTTAAAGAAACCCCTGGACTTACAAAGTCTCAAACAACTTGTTTAACTTCTGCCAAGATTTGACATGATTTTGTGATTTTTTCAATCTCGTTTTGATTTTTAATTGTGATCATTTTTTGATTAAATACTATGTATTTAAAAGTGTTTAAATTTTATCACTTTTTGTGACAATTGAAAGAACTTTTTGCGCCACTTCTTCAGGTGTTACAGAAGCATCGACAACATATAACTCGTTTTGTGCTTTGTAGTAATCTAAAAGTGGTTTTGTTTGTTCTTTATAAATGTCTAAACGATGTGTAATACGTTCAGGTGTATCATCTGGACGCTGTACTAATGAAGCACCACATAAATCACATACATTTTCTTGTTTTGGAGATTGGAATTTAACATGATATCCTGCTCCACATTGTGAGCAAGTTCTACGACCTGATAAACGTTCTAAAATAACTGATTCATCAACTTGTAGTTCTACAACAACAAATTCAAATCCTTCAAGGCTTTTAAGGAATTTAGCTTGTGCTGTTGTTCTTGGAAAACCATCAAGTATGAAAAATTTATTTTCGTCTCTTAATCTTTCAATTGCGTTTTTAACAATTGCATTTGTAATTTCATCTGGTACATATCCACCAGTTGTTACAATATTTTGAACCTTTAAACCAAGTTCTGTTTTATTAGCGATTTCGCTTCTAAAAATATTACCTGTTGATAAATGAACCAAATTACTTTCATGAGAAATAAGACCGGCTACAGTTCCTTTTCCTGCTCCGGGCTGACCCATAAAAATAATGTTTTTATCAATATTTTTTATCATAATAGCCCTTCAACACTTGATACAGTGTTACTTTCAATATTCTTTTGAGACTCTCTTTTAGCTTTTGAGAGTTTATTTGTTTTTAATCTAGCTTGTAATTGACTTACAGTTTCTAACGATACAGATACTAAAATCATAAGTCCTGTACCACCAAATGAGAATGCAGCAGGTAAAATACCAGCCATAATTTCCACGAATTGCATACTTCCTAAAATAAGTAAATAAATTGAAGAGAAAACACTTAAACGGAACACAATTCCAATTAAATAATCTTGTGTTTCTTCTCCAGGACGAACTCCGGGAATGAATGTTGAATTTTTAGCAAAATCCTCAGCAATTTTATCAACTTTAGATTGCTGAATACCCATAACCAAAGAAAACGCAAAGATGATAACCATTAATAAGGTAAATCCAATTGGTCTTGTAAATTGTAAGTTTTGATTAATTCAATTTTTAGACACGTTATCGTCTGGTAATAAATTAGCAATCATTGTAGGGAATGATAAAACCATCATTGCAAAAATAATCGGCATAATACCAGCTGGGTTAAGTTTAATTGGTAATTTACCCATTTCTTTTAGAGATTTTGAACGACCAGCTCCAACTTGTTGAATTGGTATATGACGCTCAGCAACATAAACTATAGCAACAATTAAAACAACTACAAGATAGACTATTAAATATGTTGAAAAGTTTACTATACCTACTAAAATACCACTTGGATTGTTCGCAGGATCAGCACCAATGTAATGCTCAAATGCACTTTTGAATTGGAAAGGTAATCTTGCTGCAATACCAGTGAAAATAATTAAACTTGTACCATTTCCTACACCTTTATTTGTAATTTCTTCAGAAATAAATAAAGCAAGTAATGATGCTGCAGTTAAAATTGTTGGAATCACAAAATAAGCAATAGAAGGTGATGTATTAGTAAGAGTTATAAATGCACCTCTTGTACCTGCTGAAAGTGACTTAACTAAGAAAATCGCTTGTGGATAAGCGATTGCCACAGTCACAAATCTTGTAATTACATTAATTTTTCTCCGTCCTTGCGGTCCACTTTGACTCAATTTATGTATAGGCGGGAATAATTTAGATTGTAAAAGCATCATTATTAAGGATGCATTAATGAAAGGACTAATACCTAAAGCGAATAACGAAAATTGGCGAAGTCCCCCTCCACCTATTAAATTTAGTGTATTTAGGAATGAGTTTTCTCCAATTACATTTTCGTTTCCGACTTTAATGTAAGGAGAAGTAATCGTTGTACCCATGATATAAACCATAAGTAAAAAACTTGTAAAAAGTATTTTCTTTAATAATTGCTTATTGGTTCAAAAATCACGTCATGAGTTGTGCAAGCGATAGAGTAAATTTCGCAATGTTTATACCTCATTTTCTTTGTTATTAATTTTCAAATGTATTATATTAGATTTTCTTATTTTTTAATGCAAAAAAGCAAATAAAAAAGCCCTTTTGGGCGTTTATTCTTTGAAAACTGAACAGTAATTAATAATTCATTAAAATGCCTTGAATACATTCTAACTTTTAAACCTATCAATTTATTAGTAATGGTCAGCTGAATGTGTTACCACACTTACACTTCCATCCTATCAACCTCGTAGTCTACAAGGAATTTCAAGGGAATACTTATCTCTGAGGGGGCTTCCCACTTAGATGCTTTCAGCGGTTATCCCTTCCGTACTTAGCTACCCAGCTATGCTCCTGGCGGAACAACTGGAACACCAGCGGTACGTCCACTCCGGTCCTCTCGTACTAAGAGCAGCTCTCATCAATATTCCAACGCCCACATCAGATAGGGACCGAACTGTCTCACGACGTTCTGAACCCAGCTCGCGTACCGCTTTAATTGGCGAACAGCCAAACCCTTGGAACCGACTCCAGCTCCAGGATGCGATGAGCCGACATCGAGGTGCCAAACCTTGCCGTCGATATGATCTCTTGGGCAAGATAAGCCTGTTATCCCCAGGGTAACTTTTATCCGTTGAGCGACTGCCGTTCCATGACGTACAGCCGGATCACTAAGTCCTGCTTTCGCACCTGCTCGACTTGTAGGTCTCGCAGTCAAGCACACTTCTACCTTTGCGCTCTACATACGGTTTCTGACCGTATTGAGTGTACCTTTGAACGCCTCCGTTACCTTTTAGGAGGCGACCGCCCCAGTCAAACTACCCACCACGCACTGTCTCCCCGCCGGATTACGGCGGCAGGTTAGAAACTCAACATACCAAGGGTGGTATTTCAAGGTCGACTCCTCTAAGGCTAGCGCCTTAGTCTCACCGTCTCCCACCTATCCTACACATGTTAGGCCAAGTTCCAATACGAAGTTGTAGTAAAGCTCCATGGGGTCTTTTCGTCTTGATGCGGGTACCCAGCGTTTTCACTGGGACCATAATTTCACCGAGTCCAATGTTGAGACAGTTGAGAGATCATTGCGCCTTTCGTGCAGGTCAGTATTTAGCCGACAAGGAATTTCGCTACCTTAGGACCGTTATAGTTACGGCCGCCGTTCACCCGGGCTTCACTTCAATGCTTCGCTTAAAGCTAACAAATCCGCTTAACCTTCGGGCACTGGGCAGGCTTCACCCCCTATACATCATCTTGCGATTTAGCAGAGAGCTGTGTTTTTGATAAACAGTTGCCCCTCACAATTTACTGTGGCCAACCATAGGTTGGCACCCCTTCTCGCGAACTTACGGGGTTAATTTGCAGAGTTCCTTAACATTGGTTTTCTCGCTCGCCTTAGAATACTCATCTTGGGAACGTGTGTCCGTTCTCGGTACAGGTACCTACAACGTTATAACGTTTAGAAGCTTTTCTTGGAAGCATGAAATCACACAATTCAGCGATTAAGCCTATGCATCATAACTCCCGGTTATAGAGACCGCATTTTACTAATCTCACCAGTTGTTATTTACCCCCAAATCCAATAATGGGTAGTGTTATCCTTCTCCGTCACTCCATCACTTGTTGCAGGTAGTACAGGAATATTAACCTGTTGTCCATCGGATACGCATTTCTGCCTCTCCTTAGGTCCTGACTAACCCTGGGTGGACGAACCTTCCCCAGGAAACCTTTCCCAATAGGCGTTGAGGATTCTCACCTCAAATCGTTACTCATACCGGCATTCTCACTTCTTAGCGCTCCACCAGTCCTCACGGTCTGACTTCGCCGCACTAAGAACGCTCCTCTAACGTACTAAATTGTACCCGTGGCTTCGGTATTGTGTTTTACTCCCGTTACATTATCGGCGCAAGATCTCTTGACTAGTGAGCTATTACGCACTCTTTAAAGGATGGCTGCTTCTAAGCCAACCTCCTAGTTGTTTATGAAATCTCACAACCTTTCTGACTTAACACAATTTTGGGACCTTAGCCGACGATCTGGGTTGTTGCCCTCGCGAGCCGGGACGTTAGCACCCCGGTTCCGACTGCATGATAATACACAATGATATTCGGAGTTTGATTATAGTCAGTACCGCTAGGCGCGGCCATTCCATATTCAGTGCTCTACCATCAAAGCTTAACATCACACGCTAGCCCTAAAGCTATTTCGAGGAGAACCAGCTATCTCCAAGTTCGATTGGAATTTCTCCGCTATTCACAAGTCATCCGGGCACTTTTCAGCGTACTACGGTTCGGTCCTCCACTTAGGGTTAGCTAAGCTTCAACCTGCTCATGAATAGATCACATGGTTTCGGGTATATGACAACATACTAAACGCCCTATTCAGACTCGATTTCTCTACGGCTCCGCTTTTTCTCTGCTTAACCTCGCATGTTATCATAACTCGCCGGTCCATACTGCAAGATGTACGCCATCACCCATTAACGGGCTCTGACTAATTGTAAGTAAGTGGTTTCAGATTCTATTTCACTCCCCTCCCGGGGTTCTTTTCACCTTTCCCTCACGGTACTAGTTCACTATCGGTGTCTGGTTAGTATTTAGCCTTACCGGATGGTCCCGGCAGATTCAGACAGGGTTTCACGTGCCCCGCCCTACTCAGGATACTATCAGAAGACATTGCCATTTCACATACGGGAGTATCACCCTCTATGCTTAGACTTCCCATTCTATTCTGTTATAGCAATGTTTTGTAACTTCGTGTAGATAGTCCTACAACCCCAATTTAAAATTGGTTTGGGCTCTTTCATGTTCGCTCGCCGCTACTGATGAAATCATTTTTATTTTCTTTTCCTGTAGCTACTAAGATGTTTCAGTTCACTACGTGTCTCGCCAACGGAACTATGTATTCATTCCGCGGCAACTAGACATTACTCTAGTTAGGTTCCCCCATTCGGAAATCCCCGTTTCGTAGCTTATATCCAGCTCCACGAGGCTTATCGCAGGTAATCACGTCCTTCATCGACTTCCAGACCCAAGGCATCCACCACAAACTCTTACTTATTTAAAAGTTGTTATCAATATTTACCTATTGTTTGTTGATGTATTCAAAGACATTTTAATAAATTATTATTTTAAATAATAATTAACTCGGTAATCCAAAACAAATTGACTAATTTATTTTTGATGTCGTTGTTATATTAATTTATCTTTACTATTCAGTTTTCAAAGAACAAAGAGAGAAAGTTCTCTCAAAACTAGATATATCTAATGGACTATTAACATTAGAACATGACCGTTCATTTATTATTAAAATAAAATAGTCATAATGTGTAAGGTAATAACTTTTAAAGTTATTTATGTACTCCGTAGAAAGGAGGTGATCCATCCCCACGTTCTCGTAGGGATACCTTGTTACGACTTCACCCCAGTCACCAGTCCTGCCTTAGGCGGTTGTCTCCGTAGTTAACGAACCGACTTCGGGCATTACCAGCTCCCATGGTGTGACGGGCGGTGTGTACAAGACCCGAGAACGTATTCACCGTAGCGTAGCTGATCTACGATTACTAGCGATTCCGACTTCATGTAGTCGAGTTGCAGACTACAATCCGAACTGAGAACGGTTTTTTGAGATTTGCTCCACGTCGCCGTATTGCTTCTCTTTGTACCGTCCATTGTAGCACGTGTGTTGCCCCACTCGTAAGAGGCATGATGATTTGACGTCGTCCCCACCTTCCTCCCGGTTACCCGGGCAGTCTCCCTAGATCATCTAACTAAGGATAAGGGTTGCGCTCGTTGCAGGACTTAACCGAACATCTCACGACACGAGCTGACGACAACCATGCACCATCTGTCGTTCCGTTAACCTCAACTATATCTCTATAGCGTTGCGGAAGATGTCAAGAGTGGGTAAGGTTCTACGCGTATCTTCAAATTAAACCACATGCTCCACCGCTTGTGCGGATCCCCGTCAATTCCTTTAAGTTTCACTCTTGCGAGCATACTACTCAGGCGGATGATTTAATGCGTTAGCTGTGCCAATGGTTCCCATTAGCTAATCATCATCGTTTACGGCGTGGACTACCAGGGTATCTAATCCTGTTTGCTCCCCACGCTTTCGTCTCTCAGTGTCAATATGTACCCAGTTAACTGCCTTCGCCAGTTGGTGTTCTTCCTTATATCTACGCATTTCACCGCTTCACAAGGAATTCCGTTAACCTCTATACAATTCTAGTTTGCCAGTATCCAACGCGATTTGGGGTTGAGCCCCAAGTTTTGACGCCAGACTTAACAAACAACCTACAGACGCTTTACGCCCAATAATTCCGGATAACGCTTGCAACCTATGTATTACCGCGGCTGCTGGCACATAGTTAGCCGTTGCTTTCTGATAAGGTACTGTCAAGGTAATAGCATTTCCTCTACTACTTTTTCATCCCAAATAACAGCGGTTTACAACCCGAAGGCCTTCTTCCCGCACGCTGTGTCGCTCCATCAGGCTTTCGCCCATTGTGGAAAATTCCCTACTGCTGCCTCCCGTAGGAGTCTGGGCCGTATCTCAGTCCCAGTGTGGCGGATCAGTCTCTCAACCCCGCTAAGCATCATCGCCTTGGTAAGCCATTACCTTACCAACTAGCTAATGCTACGCACCCCAATCCTTTAGCAGAGCTTTAAAGGCTCCTTTTTTATTTTGATCATGCGATCTAAATAAGTATCCGGCATTAGCGATAATTTCTCATCGTTATTCCAATCTAAAGGGCATGTTAAGTACGTGTTACTCACCCATTCGCCGCTAAGTTCCCGAAGGAACTCCGCTCGACATGCATGTATTAGGCACACAGCCAGCGTTCATCCTGAGCCAGGATCAAACTCTCGAAAAAATTGACTGTCATGTCTTGTATATATCTAGTTTTAAAAGAACTTTAAGTGCTTCTTTATCAAGCAAGCAAAACTATTATACATATAATTTATTAATTCAACAAGAAAAATAAAATTAATTTTTAAATATTATTTGCTCATTTAAGAAAAGCAAGATTATTATAATACAATTTTTTGAACCCAACTAGAAAATATTGTAAATATTTAATTTATTTCCCCCTTCACGCGTGTACGTGTATGTACATGTATGTGCGCATTATTAAATTTACTTTGCTTAGTAAGATGAATTAAACAAAGAAAAAACAAAAAAAGCCAAGCAAATGCTTAGCTTCATTGAATAGTAAACGTGAGTATGAGTAATACTATTGATGGTATTGCTCATAAGATCGAACTAAAAATGAATGGAAATTTAGTTTTTGGTTTGATGTTTTTATTTTTAATGGCATGTTGTTCTTTTTCTTTTACCAAAAAGTATGCTCTTTTTTCATCTGGTGACATTTTATTTAAACTTCTTTGCTCTCTAGAATCTTTAACACTAAACATGGCTTCTTTTAATTTTGTGAATGTTTTTTCTAAGAAACCTAATTTTAGAATTAAAGAAAGTAAAGAGATTAGAAATGTAACAAATGTTGCGGTTGAGAATAAATCGAATAATACTTTTGATGTAAAAACTTGATCTGAATACGTTGCATAATATGCAATTGAAATTGTTGCAAATATAACAAGATAAACTAAGTTAATTAACCAAAAGCGCAAACTACGGAATTCATAATTTAATTTATTTTTAATTTTCATATTATCAATTCCTTTTTTGCGGTTTATTCTTTATTTTTTAAATTTTGGATTCATTTATCTCTTTGTGCTTCAGTTCCATAGATGTAATGAATACCATCTTCAATTTCATAAATATTTGATACATTTGGGAATGCTTGTTCTTCTAAGTATGATAATTCGAATTTAACATCTTGGAATTTTTCGTTTGCATTTGAGATTTTAGGTATTGCTTTAAATAAATTAAGGGTGTAAGGGTGAACTGGGTTAGCATAAATTGCTTCTGTTTTACCTGATTCAACAATTTTACCTAAGTGCATAATTTGTACACTATCAGCAACATATTCGATCATCGATAAATCGTGGGCAATAAATACCATACCGATATTATTTGTTTTACATAAATCTTTAAGCAAGTTAACAACTTGAGCTTGGATTGAGATATCTAATGAAGCAATTGGTTCATCAGCAACAATAACTTTAGGTTCACTAATTAAAGCACGTGCGATAACAATTCTTTGACGTTGTCCACCAGAGAATTCATGTGGATAACGATAAGCAAATTGTTTTAATAAACCAACATCTTCTAATGATTTATAAATTTTGGCTTGAGTGTAAAGTTCACCAATTCTTTTCATTCTAAACGGAATAGTTAAACCTGAAATGAAATTAGCTAATTTCTTTGGTGCTTTACTTATAAATAAATCAAATTTTGAAATTCCTAATAATAAGTAAATATTATGTAAGTTTTTATTTAAATATTTAAGTTCAATTTGGAATGATTTAATTCCATTTAATCTATCATGAACATTTGTTTGGAACACTTTTCCATCAATTTTGGCTTGTTTTAATTTATCTGGTGTTTTTGCTTGTGCAATAAAAGTGTTTTTGTAATATTGATTAAATTTAGAATTATTCTCTTTAAAATGAATCATTAATTTTGCATCAATTGCTTGTAAACGTTTTTGTTCTTCAAGTTCTTGATTGATTTTTTCATTAATGCTTTCAATGCGTTTTTGATACTCAATAATGTATTTTTCTGCTTCTATATCAAAGTTCTTTTGTGCTTTTTTGAACTCATTTTTAGCTTTAACACGTTCTTCATGGTAATCTGGTGCTAATTTAAAGAATTCATTAAATACTTTAAATGCACCTTTGAAATATCTTTTACGTGATTTTTTAAGTTTATCTGCTAATTCGAATTTTAATTCATCTGATTTTTGGATGTATTTTGTTAAATCAAAACTAAATTTTTCATCAACAATTGTTTTAACTTTCTTAATATCAGCTTTTGATTTTAATTCGAAGTTTAATTCTTGTTTATAGAAGTTTTGTGAATATGCTCTAAATTCATCACCTAATTGTTTTAAATCCTCAAAATCTAAGAAATATAATCTACGAATATTTTTACTGATTAAACGATATAAGTATTTGTTTAAATATTTTAATTTTGTTTCATGGAAGTAGAAATCTAAATAATATGTACTTCTCGCATCATTTTTATGCATTTTGAATTCATTATAAATTTCAGACTTAAAGTTCTTAATTGAAGTTTTAGAAATCATTAATTTATCATGATAGTTTGAATAATCTTCTTTAAATTGAAGCTTATTATTTGCACTTGCTTCTTTAGCATCGAAGTACTCTTGAGTAAAGAAGAATAATCTTTTTTGATGTTTGTAGTTATTACGTGCATTTTCAAGTTCAACTTCATCTAAATCAATGTTTTTATTTCTAAAATCTTGTTGTTTTTGTTCATATAAATTAATTAATTTTTCTGAATTTTTATATAAGTTATTAATTACAATTGTGTTGATTCTTGTTTTTTCTTCTAAATATGAAAAGTATTTGTTAAATTCATCATCGATATTACCTTCGTTTCCAAAAGTAATATCATAAGCATTTTTGTCTCATTTTTCAACAAATGGTTTATAAAGTTTGTTTGAAATTCTTAAGTTTTCTAATTTAAGAGTTAATGATTTTTCTAAGAATGTATATTTAAAGTTGTTTTTAACTTTAGTTCAGTCTTTTTTGATGTCTCTTTTCTTTTCTTTAATGATTCCATTTACAACTAAAGGTTCTTTTAAAATACTGTAAATTGTATTTTGTCCATTAAGTGCTGCCATTGGGTCTTGGAAAATCATTTGAATATTCTTACGCATAAACTTTCTTCTCTTACGAGAGATTTTTTTACCAGAGATTATTCTACCATCTAAGCGTACAAAACCGTTGAAGTCTTCATATAGACGTAATAATGAACGACCAACAGTTGTTTTTCCTGAACCAGATTCACCTATAAGCCCAACAATTTCACCTTCTTTAACTGTAAAACTAACATCATCTACAGCTTTATTAACAGAATTTCTTCCTGTGAAATATTTTTTAAGGTTGATTATTTCTAAAATAGTTTTCTTTTCATTATTTTTTTGCATAGAATACCTTCTTGAAACTTTCTAATCTGGTTAATAATTCATTTGATAATTGTACTTTTGGTGCTTCAGGGTGAAGAAGTCATGTTGCAGCATAATGAGTAGGCGAAACTTCGAAGAGAGGCGGTTCTTTGATGAAGTCAATTTCTAATGCATACTCATTTCTAGGTGCAAATGCATCTCCAAGTGGTAAGTTGTTCATATCAGGTGGTGTTCCACTGATTGAATATAAACGATCTTCTTTATTTTCTGGGATAGCCGAAATTAAAGCTCATGTGTAAGGGTGTTTTGGATCTGTAAATATTTCTGATTTAAGACCTCTTTCAACTATTTTTCCTGCGTACATAACATAAATATAGTCACAGAATTTAGCAACAACTGAAATGTTATGGCTAATTAAAATAATTGTAATGTTTAATTCTTTTCTAATTTGTTCGAATAATGCTAGCACTGAGGCTTGAACGGTTGGATCAAGTGCAGTAGTTGGTTCGTCAGCAATAATTAAACTTGGACGAAGAGCAACAACCATCGCAATAATAACGCGCTGTTTCATACCCCCTGATAATGTATGAGGATACATATCGAATACTTCTTCAGCACGTCTAATTCCAAAACGTTCAAGTAAACCAACAAGGTGTTTACGTTTTTCAACGTATGTTTTAGTTTTTCAGTCTTGATTTTTATTTAAAGCATCTAAAAGTTGTTTTCCAATTTTTCTAGTTGGATTAAGTGATGTCAATGGATCTTGTGGCACATAACCAATTACGTGTCCACGGATTTTTTGTCAGAATTTATCTTTATTTGATTGTAAAAGATCAATACCATTGATTTCCATTTGATCTGCAGTCATAAAAGCATTTTCATTAATATTTAACAATGACTTAGATGTAACAGATTTTCCTGAACCAGATTCACCAACAAGTCCGATGATTTGTCCTTTATCAATTGATAAATCAATTCCACGAACAATTGTGATGAATTTATTTCTTGAGATCTTAAATGATACTTTTAAATTTTTAACTCTTAATAAACTTTGATCTTGAGGTTTAGCATATTGAAGAATTGCATTGTGGTTACCTTGACAATTTCCACCACAACGTGCACCTCCAATAGGTTGACAAACATTATCTTCACGCGTTTCCATTGATAAAAATTCTTTAACTTCTTGATTTTCAGGTAATGCTACTACTTCTTCATGGATTAATTCTTTATTTTCTAATTCCATAAAAATCTCCTTTATTATTTAGATTTGATTACTTTTGGATCTAGAGCATCATGAACTCCAAGTGCAACGAAGTGTAATGATACTGAGATAAGAAGTAAGATTGTAGCAGGTAATGCAAGAATTCATACGTTTGTACTTGCTTGTGAGGCAGCCGAAGATAAGATAGCCCCAAGGTTAGCTTGATCTGATTTGAAGAACCCAAGGAATGCAAGTGATGACACTGACATAATAATTGATGGGATTGAAGCAACATATGATGTAGCAATTTTTCCAACGATTCCTGGAAGTGCATGTTTATAGATAAGTCTTGCTTTTGATGCTCCAACCGATTTTGAAGCAGTGATGAATTCTGAATCTTTAACTGTGATGATGAACATTCTTGTTCTACCAACAGAACCAACTCATCCAACGAACACTAAGGCAAATCCTAATGTTAAATCTGTTGTACCGAATGTAGTCGCAAAGATTAAAAGTCAAATAAGTGTAGGAGGTGCAACAAAGATATCAATTAAACGCATCATAACTGTATCAATTCATGAACCAACGTGGAAACCAAGGTATGCACCAACTGTTACACCGATGATTGTTTGAATTGTAGCAACAATGATTGCAAGTCTAATAGCTTGTCATGTTCCAACTCATGAAGTTGTTCAGATGTCAAGACCTTTGTCATTTGTTCCTAATATTGTGGCTAAGTTTAATTGTGGGTTGTTTTGGATAATGAATCCAGCTAATTTAATTGCGTCTGCTTTTGATGTTGTAGCAGGATTAAATCCAGCGTTATCAAGTGCAGCAGAAATGTTAAGCATTTTTAAAAAGTTGTAAATATCAATGTAAAGTGTTTTGTTTTCATCGATTCTAAATGTTTTGTCTTTAATTAAACCAATTCCTGCATGGTTGAATAAGTCCATGTCATTAACTTTGAATGCACCACCATAGAAATTAGAGTTATTAAAGATTGATATCTCTTGGCTGTAAGGGCTTGCGATAACGAAAGGTTCAAATGTTGGCGGCAAGCTTATTACTTTTGCTGTTGAAGCAACGCCTGATTTAATTAAGTTACCATCTAAATCATAGACATTGATTTTGATATCATCATAAATTGGGTTTGTTGAACTATAAAATGATGTAGATGTAATGATGATAGAAGCAAGTAAAACTCCTAAAAATACTATTAAACCAACAACAGCTGATCAACTTGAGAAGAATCTTTTGAAGATTTCAATTACTATTTTTTTAGGTTTACCGGCAATGTTATTTAAATTCGCATCATCTTTAGCAGCGAAAGAACTAATAGTTGAACGTAATGAACCATTAAGATTTAAATTATATTTTTTCTCGAATTCTTTGGCGTTCATACTTATTCTCCTTCCGCTACTTGTATTGTTGTTTCTTCTTTGGTTAATTCATTAAATTGTCTTTCTCTTGCTAAATATGCTTTAAAGAAGCGTGAGTAGCTGTATTGACTTGATGAAGAGTACTTAATTCTAGGGTCAAGCAATGCAAATGAAATATCAACAATTATTGTAGTTACTAAACTTAATAATGTAAAGAATGAAGTTGAGAACATAATAATGTTAATTTCACCATTAGGGAATGCTTGTGCAATTACTTGTGATGTCCCTGGTACTTTTCAATAAGTTTCAATAACAATTCCCCCACTAAGAAGTCCAATATATGATGGAATAAGCATTGCTGCAAGTGGGATTGAAATATTTCTTAAGACATATTTAAAGAAGATTTGTTTTCTTGAAAGTCCTTTTGATTTAGCTATTAAAATGTAATTTGATGTAAGTACACTAATAACTTGGTTTCTAGTATATGTAATGTAACCTGATAATGAACCTAAAACAATGATTGAGATTGGTGGAATTCATGAAAGAATAATTTTTCCTCAACCTTGAGTTTTTACAACTGCTTCATCATTGAAGTTTAGGAATACGGGTGGTACATTGATAGAAAATAGAATTGATATTAAAATCGGCGCGATAACGAAACTTGGTAATGCCACAAAGATTAAGGCAAATAAGTTAATTCCGGCATCAGAAGCTGATCCACGTTTATATCCAGCAACAATTCCTAATGCGATTCCAATAATTGCTGAAATCACGAATGCTGGAAGTGTAATAATAATTGAGTATTTTAAGAATTTGAAGAAGAAACCACTAATTGTTGTAGCTCCTGCTGTTGTTAAAATTCCTTCATTATAAGGTACTCCAAATGGATTTTGTTTATTAGTAAATAAGTTTTGAACTCAATAACCAAAACGTACAATTGGACTGACTTTTATGTTTGCTCATGTACCGTTTGGATAATCACTAAGATTTAAATCACTTGGTACAAGGTGAAACTTGACGGATTGTTCAAAGGCTTCTTTAAATAATTTTTGTGAAGCCTCTGAAGAATCACCACTATTAAGCCCCTTACTTAAAGCAGCTTTAAGAAAAGGGTTTTCAGTAAATTGTGCCACTAATAAATAAACCACAAGGATGATGATGACTAATGTTATCAATGCAAAACCTAAACGTTTTAAAATATATCTTAACATTAAATCTCCTTTCAGTTTATATAGATCTTTTTTGTTTGTTTACTATTTTGCTTGTGCTGTTTTAATTGTTGTTAAATCATCGAAGTCTGAGTAATTTGCAGGAATTACATAGTTAGGGTTCGATAATGTTTCTGTGAATGTTTTAACTGAAACAGCCATTGCAACATCTGGATATGCTCCATAGATATTTGAAATTTCTTGTGCTAATTCAACTAATTGTAATTTTGTTACGCTTGAATTACTTGTTGTGTATGTTAATCAGAATGTTGACATTAATAATTCTAATGAAATGTATTGACTTGTTTCTTCTGCTGGGATATCAACTAATTCATTGTTTTCATTAAATCTTTTAACACCAAGGATGTTTCCTAATGTTGAGAGTTGTTTTGTTGTTAAACCAGAAATTTGTTGTGGTGTTAATGATAATTTTTGTTTTGATCCATCAGCATTTAATGTATCAACTAATTTTTTGAATGCTTTAGACGCTGCCACAAGTCTTGGATATAATGCTTCCATTTTTTGTGCATAAGCATCATCTGAAATTAATTTGAATAATGCTGTGTTTAAAACTGCATTACTGTGTGAGTAACCGTCGATTCCTGATCCGATTCCATCGTAATCGTATCCTCATCCAACAAATCCAACTGGAGAAGCTCCGTTTAATCAGAATGATTGTCATTCATCTCTATCTTTTGGACGTCTAATTGAAAATTCAAATCTTGAATCTAATGAATTCAATACTGCTTGAATTAATTCATATGTGTTTGTCATTGTACCAGGTAAATTATTGAACCGATATAATACATTAATTCTAATTTTATCATTTGCATTTGTTTCTGGTTGTAATTCAGGGTTTGCAGCATAGAATCTATCAAGTAATGCTTTGAATTTTGTTTTAACTTGTTCAAATACTGGTGATTGTAATAATGTATCTGAATTTTTAATTGCAACAGATTGACCAGGTTGGATTAATGTTCCTTGAACACCGTCAAATTGAACTCTTGTTCCGTTTGCAGAATCAACTGCAAAGAATGAGTTAATTAATTTACTGTTTTCTCTAAGTGTGTTTGCAGCTGTTTTATCTTCATCATTTCCGGCAACAATAAGACTATCTGGTGAGAATGCTGTTACTCATGCATTTTTTTGTTGAGATGGACCATATTGGTTTTGTGCATATGCAGCTCAGTCAATTGCTGTTGAAATTAATGAGTTAAATTCAGCGCCCATTCCTAATGTAATGTTTTCAATGTTATTTGCAAGTGTTCCATTTGATAATTGATCTCTAGTTCCACCATACATTAATTTGATGTATGCATCACTTACAGAACTATTATCTGCACCACTATCAGGAATTAAGTTTCATGTTTGGTATCTTGTAAATTTATTTTTTGAAAGAACTTTTGAATATGATAATCCGTAAGGATTATTTGTTGCGCTAGATTTATCAGAAACTTTTGTACGTTCAGCTTCAGATAATGTTGATCATGCAAAACGATATTCTGTACCTGAAAGGTAATTTTTTCATGATTGGTCATCGAATGTTTTTTCTTCGATTGTTGTAGTTGTATATTTATTTCTAAATTCTTTAATTGTACGTGGATCGTTAACAAAGTTTTGGTCTGCGTAGTGTGTATTTAATTTTGTTGCAACGATTTGTGTATCTGGGTTATATGCTACAGCATAGTATTTTCCAGAAAATAATGTTTGATCTAAGCTAGCACCATATCAGTAAATTCCAGCTTCTTTTGCTAAACCATTTACATTTTTTAATCCATTGAACAAGTCTTCTTCTTGTTTAAATGTTGTTGTTGTAGGTTTAAAGATCTCTTTAACTTTTTCTGCAGTTGATGATGTATCGTTTGATACTTCTTCATTTTTAGCATTAATATATGCTGATGGAGCAGGAACAAAGTCATATGATGTTGCGACTAAGTCATCAATTAATTTTGTAAATTGAGCAGATAAACCTGGTTCAACTTTACCAACTGAGAAGTATGTATTGCCTTGATCATCAGTTGAAAGTGCTTTTGATTCATCAAGCATGTTGTCAAAATTTATATTAAATAAGTTGTATAAGTATTTGTTGTTGTATCTAGAATCATCATCAAATCTTCCTTTTGAAAGGTTAAGAAGTGCCGCAGTAACTAAATCGTCAACTTGTTTTGATCCCCCATTTTTTCTTCTGAAATCAACATCAATGAATTGAGTTCTTAAAAGTCCAACAAGGAAGTCTTTAGCAGTAATTTCATATGGTGTTTTTTGTCCATTTTGGTCAACTCAGAAGTTACCTTTTTTAACTCTAAATTTTACTGATTGTGCTTGTTTTAACATTGCATTGAAGTTTTCGGAGTTAATTGATTTAGGATCATTTGATGATCTTTCAATTGATGTGAAAGCATAGTATTTTCCATCAATTGTTGGAGCAGGCACTAATGAAGCATCATCAGAATCAAATACGTGTTCTTGTCCATCGCTTGTAATAATGATAATTGCATCAGCTAATTCGAATTTTCTACGGCTTACTGATGGTCTTAAGATATGTTCTACTGTTGTTTCTGATAATGTTGTTTCATCAAGAGTTTTTTCTGTTTCAATAATTGGTGTACCTGTGTGTTGAATCGAAATAAATGATGATACTGTTGTATCGTAAAGTGGTTGTTGTCTTCCACCTGAACTAGATGAATTATCATACAATCATGGTAAATTTGTGAATATTGAGTTATATTCATGTTGTAAGTAACCATCTTTTGCATAGCTATCTGAAACAATTGAATTGTCAAAATAAACTACTGGGTTAATTACGTTATATGCATCTCTAGGTTGTAAGTAACCTTCTTTTGTTGCATTTGTGTCGTTAAATCCATAAGATGGTTCAACGCTATTTAAGTCTCTTTGCACGATTGATTGAAGCTTTTCCCATGCTAAGTGACCTTCTCCTGAGTTTGTAACAGGTGTTTCTCCAGTCCCTGGGTTAGATGTGTCGTTATTTGTTGTAGTACCACATGCCACTAAAGCTAAAGCAGGAGTTGTAGAAACTGCGGTAATTGATAAATTAAGAAATATTTTTAATTTTTTTGTCATTTTATTCTCCTTTGTATTAGTTTGAAAATGGTATGTAAAAAACAAAGCTTTGTAGACTACAAATCTACAAAACTTTTTTGACTATCAATATATAATTATTAATTCAAAAAGTTATGTAAATCTATAGCACCAATGGTTCACCAAAGAGTAGAAATCTTTTATGCTTTTCTACCAATACTTGTGTTGCCACACATAATATTTCGGCTTTTATATCCTTTCGGTAATTTCATTGCTTGCCAGCTCCATTACTTACTCTTATTAAAAGCTCCTCTATAGTTTCATAAGCAATAACAGATTTCTCTTATTCTAAATCTGTTATTGTTAGTATACATTAACAGATTACAACTAAATAATAACGTTCATAATAATAGATGTACGTCATGTATTAATATTAATTGTTGTAATCATGTATCTTTGTTTAAACATGTCTATATTATATAGTTATTTTGATAATTTGAATTATTTTTTTAATTTAATGGTGAATTTTTTCACAATTATTGAAATTTGAACAAGATATGCTATTTAAAATAATGTATTATTTTATTAATATGAAAACAAAAGTAAAACAAACAAGTTCACAAAGTAAATTCAAATTATTTTGAGAAGTCTTCTTTTTCATTATTAAAGTAACTTTCCTTGGGTTTGGAGGTGGTAACGCATTGCTGCCAGTTATTAAAAACCAAGCGGTTGACAAGAAAAAATGACTTACTCAAGACGAATTTGATGATGTAGTTATTGTCACAAATATGTTGCCTGGTGCATCAGTTATCCAAACTGTTAGTTACATTTGTATTAAACTACTCGGAAAATTATGAGGAACTATTTTAACATTAGTAGCTATTTTGCCCCATGTGCTAGTTGCATTCGGAATTCTTGTGCTATTTTCTAATTTAGATCCAAGATGATTAAAAATAATTTCAGTGGGAGTGTTAGTCTCAATCATTGCATTTTTAATCAATTTTGCTTCTAGATACTTAAAACAAGCAAAAAATACTATGAAACTACCATTTTGAATTACAATATTATTTTTCACAATTGCATATTCATTATTTGTACCTGCTCCATATAATCTACCAGTTGTTGCAATTTTTACAGTTATCCTTGTATATACAATAATTTACCTTGTAGTAAGAAATAAACGTAAAAATCAAATTAAAGAAATACAAGAAATTAAGCAAATTTCAGAAGCAGAAATTGAAGTTCTTGAAAATGCTAATTTAATAAAACAATCCGAAATTGAAAAAGTTAAAAACAAAATCTATCGTCATAATTTATGTTCAATACATAACAAATATTGTAGTGTCATAGAAGAGGATGGTGAATAATGCTTGCTATCGGTTTATTAATTTCTATTCCATTAATTATCATTATTTCATTATCGGTATTTGGTGGCGGGCAAGTATTTATGCCAATCTTCAGTTGATTATGAACTCTTATGCACAATAACTTTGGGGCAAGTCAATTAACTCAAGATAAAATAGATTCAGTTTTTACAATTGCCAACACAACTCCTGGAGTTGTTTCAACTAAATTTGCTTTTTTCACCGGATATTTAGTTGCAAACGGTGAATGATGAGGATATTTAGCGGTATTCTTAACCTACTTAATTTTCTGTTTACCAGCCATATTTGTTATGGCATTAGCAATGAAATACGTTAAAAAATTTAAAACTAATAAATACATTGCAAATATGCTTATTGTTATGAAACCAATTGTTGCCGGAATTATGATTGCATTATCATTACAACTATTAATATCAATTTTATTCCCAGAAGTTATTTTCAACAAAAGCATTGATGAATATGCTAAGTTATCAAAACCTGGTGCAAGTGGATACGATGTTTTTATAGCACATGGACACGGTTACTATCGTAATATTCTTTTAAAGATTTATGTCCCAGTTGGAATTTTTGGTTCTTATTTCTTGGCGAAAAAGAAATTCTCATTATTTATAATAATACTTATTAATATCGCTGTTTCAATTCTATTGTTTGCGCCTTATAATGGTTGATAATATAAAAATATGATCGATGACCGATCATATTTTTATATTTCTTTCTTAAGTTTAACAAGTTCAATTTTATTATTAATTAAATCTGCTTCATATTCGAAAATAGAGTTAAGTTCTGTTTCTAAACGAATTGCTTCATCTAAATTCGGCTTTGTCACAGGTTCTTTAGGAGCAAATAACTCACATGTTTCATTAGCTTGTATGATTGAGATATCATATGTACCAATTTCTTTAGCAATATCAATAATTTCATTTTTATCAAAAGTTAATAATGGACGTAAAATTTGCATTTTAGTCGCTGCACCAATAACTGAAAGCGACTCAATTGTTTGTGATGCCACTTGACCTAAGTTATCTCCATTCGAGATTGCTTGTTGACCATATTTTTGACAAACTGCTTCAGCTATACGGTAGAAACTACGACGCATTAATGTGATTTTGTATGATTCTTTTGAGACGAATGAAATGTAATTCATTAAATGTGCATAGTTTGCAATTAAAAGATTTGAAGTAACTTGATATTGATTTAAAACTTTAACTAAATTTGTAATCTTTTGGATTGTTCTTTCGTCAGTTTGAGGTGGTGTAATGAAAGTTAAGAAATCAACTTTTAAACCTCTTTTCATCATTTTTAATGCTGCGATTGGTGAATCGAAACCACCAGAAATTAAGTGTAATACTTTTCCACTTACACCTACAGGTAAGCCACCAAGTCCTTTAATATATTCAGAGAAAATATATGTACGACCATTTCTTACTTCTACATAAAATGTTTGATCAGGATTATGAACATCAACTTTTAAGTGTGTGTTTTTTAATACATGTCCACCAAGCGCATGATTAATTTTATCTGATGAAAGTTGAAACTTTTTGTAGTTTCTTCTCGCTTGAATTTTAAATGTTCTTGCATTTGGATTAACTAATTTAAGTACTGTTTCTTTGAATAATTCAATATCATTATCAACAACTGCTACCGGTGAGTAAGAACTAATACCAAAAACATAATTAAGTTTTTTAATATTTTCTTCACTATATGGTAGGTACATTCTATCAAATTCAACTTGAGGAGCAACACCCACAATGTGCTTAACATTATTTGTTAAGTGGTTAATGAATGTTTTACGGTTTTTCTTTTTTAGAACTAATTCACCGTATCTAATTAAAATTTTACTATACATATTTTTCCTTCTTTAAGTAGTCTTTGATTGCGTGGTAGGCTTTTTTGTAATCATTGTCCTGCGCAACTACTAATCTAATATTTGCTAATGTTTCTTTATATTTAGTTAAGTTATCTTCTTTTAATAAGAAAATCTGATCTTGCGAAATAATTAAGCACAATTTGTCAAACATTTCTTTATATTTTTCATTTAAAGCTATACCTTTTGTTAAAAAAGAAATATTTGAGACAAAATCATTTCAAATTGGTTGTAACTTGTTTCAACTTTTTTGTTTCTTGAAGTATTTATTATAAATATCAATTAATTCCATTGTTTTTGTATTTATTGCATTGCTTTTTGGCAACATTTCATTATTAATCACTTCGAAATACATTTCTTTGGTTTTGTTAATATTAATTGTTTGATATTTTTCTTCAGACTCTTTAACTTTGTTTTTAAATGTAAATTCACGATATAAATTTATATAACCATGATATATGATTAAAAACTCTTCTGTAATTTGTTTTCAAAGACTAAACTTTTTACAATTTAATCATTCATTTGTTTTTAATTCTAATTTTAAGAATTGTTTATCTAATGTTGCATTTTCACCGTTAATTTTCTTATGCATTTTTTGAACTTTCATGAAACTTTGTTCAATGATTTTTTTGTTTTTATTAACAAAATTTGCAATTCTTTGTGATAACTTTGTGGCATGATGTGTAACTAAAAATTGACGGTAAATAAACTTAATATTCTTTTCCAATGATTCAGAAGAGATTTTGTCTCAATTGTTAATTAACTGAGCTAATTTTAATTCTAGGTCTTTGTAAATTTTTAGTGTTTGTGGATTTTTATCTTTTTCTACTTTGTTACCGATTTCAAGTGGTAATACATAGAATAAAATGTGCTCAATTCTGTTGGCTCCTGAAACCAATTTAAATAAGTCAAGTAGTTGACCTTTTAATTTCTTCATTTTAACATCAGCTTCATTAAATTCGCCTTTATATTTTGAATTTTGCATTTCAGTTAAACTTTTGTTAAATGAAGTTATTTTTCTTTCGAGCGGTTTAGCAACGTGTGGAATGATTTTTTGTGATTTTTCAATAATGCTTGAAAACTCATCTGTTAATTCAAGATAATTTGAAAATGCATCTTCAATATTTTGTCAAGCAATAAGGAACTTATCAGTGATAATATTAAATTTATTTAAGTTTTCATTATATTCATTTAAGAGAGATTTGACTTGTTTCTTAAATTTTAATGTTTCTCTTAATTTACGATTTGCAACTGAATCATCTAAAAGTTTTAGAATTTTAAAAATTTGATCTTTTTGCTTAACTATTTCTTTATTAATATCTCTAAGGTTCCAAACAATTGAAATATATTCATCTTGACTACGACTTAAGATTTCGCACTTTTGAATTGCGTCTTTATTTTCTGTTGCTTTGTGTTGCAAAATTCGTTTTGTGTCATCAGAATATTTAACTGTTTTAGAAAAATGTCGATTTCTAATTACAAGTAGAAGTAAAAATAAAACAAGCAATGCACCAAGTACCACTATTGTTATAAAAATTGGATACCAAACATCAGAACCTTTTGTTTCTTGAGTTCCTGTAATTGGTGTAATAGGTTTTTCTTCTAAAACTCTTATCATTTCATTAAACTTCATATTTCGACCTTAGTTATAATTATTTTTAATAATTATAAAACATTTAAAAGTAGAGTGAAAGAAAAACCTCTCGACGAGGTTTATTTATGATTTGGTTTAATTTTACCTTGTGAAATAGCTCTTTTTAAGTCTACGTCAGTGCGGTATAAGTAGTCATCGATAGCTTCTGCAAGACCATCTTGTTCAACTGCTGAAGTGTAGTATTTTGCAACTGATTTTGTATATGCATCAGCATTGTCCATTGCATATGAATATCCAACTGCTTTGAACATTTCAACATCATTTTTGCTATCACCAATAGCCATAACTTCTTCCGGTTTTGCATCAAAAACGTTTGCACATAGTCATTTTAGTCCTGAAGCCTTTGAAACTCCATGATTTGTAATTTCGACGTACTTATCTAAAATATTTACTACTTCAAAATCTAAATTCGCTTCCTTACATTGTTTGTAAAATTCAGCAACTTGTTCAGGCTCACCGTATGCTTCGATTTTGTGTAAGTCATCATTAATTCTTCCATCATCAATTCAGTCATTATACTCATTGAATGTTGTTAAGAATTCACGATATTTTGGATAATCACCATGAAGGTAATATTGATCTGTTCCCATGTAGTAGAGTAAAACGCCGGTACGTTCAGCGATTGGTCATACTTTTTTAGCTTCTTCAGTATTCATATATTCAATATGAATTGGTTTTGATTCTTCAACATCATAAATCATAGCACCATTTGAACAACAAATATATCTAGCATTTAATTCTTTGGCTAAACGTTTGATTTTTTCTAATGGTGGATTACCAGTATTGATAACAAAATCAACACCTTTTGTTTTAAGTTCGACTACTTTATTTTTGTTAACATCTGATAATGTTTTATCAGGGAATGGGTAGATTGTACCATCTACGTCACTAAAAATTACTCATTTACTGTTCATATGTCTATATTATAAAGAATAAATGCTATATGTAAAATATTATGGGGGAAGGAAAATAATGTAGGTTTTACATTTTTAAATATTATATCAACATTAACATCTGTTTGCAAAAAAATGCAAAATTAACTGGAATGTGGAACATGTTTTATTAAAGGTTGTAATTAAATCTACACATCATTATAAATGATGTGTATTTTCTTATTTACTCTTTAATGCGTCATGTACTACATGTTGTATTGAATATATTCTATTCATTAGTGCGTCATTTACTATGGCTAATTGAATATACTCTGTTATATAAAGCAATACCTGCTATTTAATGCTAACCCCCCAATTTGAAATAATCAGGGATGATATTAAAGACAAGAGCAATATATTTATTCTAAATATATTTATCGCGCATAATGCACGCGTGATACCACAATTCCTTAAATATTCAAATTAATTATTTCAATAATGATTGTAATTTATCTCATTTCAAAGAATTGGTTCATAAGTAATTTCTGCTGTTTCCCTGATTTCATTAACTAGTGATTTAAAATTCAAGAAGTTGCATTTTTCACTTTTATTGATACTGATTAAATTGAATATTGTATTTAATGAAAATGTTGAATATCTCTTTTTGTATAATGATTTAAATAAACTTACAGATGATTCAGACTGTGCTGTAATGTTATTTACATTGAATTTTAAGTCTTTGCAATTGTTATTTATGAATTTCAAGAATGCTTTTATGTTATTTTTTGTGTACTTATTGTTAAATTCATAAGTTAATAGTTGTAGTAATTTGTCTATGAATTCATCTTTGTTTTCAATTGAATTTTGCAGTCATTTCCATACTGGTTGATTATCAATTAAGAGTTTTTCTTTAACATCATTCTTAATGATAAATATTGGTTTTTTGAATATGAAATTGAAATGTTTAATAAAGTGAAAGTGATCATAAATATGTTCTGCATTCAATAATTTTGCTAAATTTTTGAAGTAAACTGCACCATCACTTAAAAGGTATAATTTGGTGTTTGTGTCTATAACATAATACTTTTGAATAATAGTCATTATTAATTCTGCTCTTGATTTGTTTGTAAGCTTCTCTTTGTCTTGTGAAGTGTATGTTTCATATGTATAAATTGGACTTTCATTTTTATCTGAGAATATTTTTATGATCTTACTATTTGTTTTGCTGACCTTATTATTTCCCCTTGCTTTACCATAACAATCATCAATTGAGATATAAATTGTATTTGCATATTGTTTCTTTATCTCTATATTGCTTGTTTGGTTAAATAAGTCATATTTGTTTGCATAATATTTACATAAATTTCAACTGATCTTAACAAATTTGTTTCTGATTAAACCACAGTATTGATAAAAACTATCAATAACTAGTTTGGTATCATAAGTTCTATGAAATAGATGTATATATTTTTCTGGATAATATCTCTTGAAGTGCTTTTTACCATTAACATAGTAGTAATACTCATAAATTACAAATTCATATACATTGTTGTTTTGTCCTATTATCTTTCTTACTATTCTTTTGTTAATATTTAGTTTTTGTTCCCTTCTTTCATCTGAGTTTTTGAACTTTTCAGATAATGCTGTTATCTCATCACAAGATAATTTGTTAATGTATTCTATTTCTTTTATATTTCTTTCATTCATATTCAAATTTTACTAAATAAACCTTAAAATAAGTGCTGTTCCACATTTTGTGAAACTATTTTCACATAAATAAGAATAAAAAAATACATAAGAATTAATAATCTTATGTATGTGATATTAAGTTATTCTCCTGTTGTTGTTTCAGGTTTTAATCAAAGTCTGTTGAAGTGATTTGATTCAATATCTTTTGATGTAATATTGTAAATTAAAAGTAAATTCTTATCTTTTTGAATATATTTATGGTTATTTTCATTAGAATCTGGTGCTGCTGAAACTATTTTAACAATAGAATTTTCAAGGAAGTTCTTAACTTTTTGTCTTGCTACCATTAATTTAGCATCATCATTTGCATCTTTTGGTAGTGTTTCAATTGCTCCAAATACTGGTTTATAGAATTCATTAAATAATGCTGTTTTAAATTTTGCTTCTTTTTTGTTTTCTGCACTAAATCTACCTGATGTAGGAAATACAAACTCATCTTCTTCATTTAAAATGTAATTTAAAGGCATTAAAAACTTGTTGTATAGATTTATACCAAAAGTATAAATTGCACGCTGATTTGAAGGTTGTAAGTAGTCTTTACGACCATGTAATGCTATTTCATATGAATCAGGTCATTCATCATAGAAGAAGTATTTTTTACCATCTTCATTAATGTAGTTTAAATAGATAGTTGGGTCAATCACACTAGAAACTGCTCCAATTAATGCTGATAAAAGTGTTCTAAAACCATTTTCATAATTGTTTTTAGCATAGAATTCTTGTAATTTTGTGTTTGTTTTATCATCTAATAACTCAATAAAGGTTTTTGTTGGGTCTTTTTTAAGCATTGAGAGCACTATTTTGAAATCTACATAGTGTTTTAATAGTGTAAGACCTTTACTCATTACATTTGAGTTTAAAATAGCCTTAAATGGTGCTAAAACAAGTGTTGAATTGTAAAATAGCATTGGAGATCATTCTTTTGTTTCTGTTTGATATTCCTGTGGGAATACACCAATATAATTTCTGTTATCTATTTTTGTTAATGATGAATAAGGGTATTTATAGTTGTATCATTTATTAACATAAAGATAATCAGAAGGTGAAACTCCTGGAACAGGATCAAGTGAAAGCATTCTTCTTTCTCTTGAACTATCATTTGGACTTATTTTAACTCTATCTTGTATGAAGTGTCTATCTTGTCTTTCATAGAAGTTTCTTGAAACTTTATACATATCACGATATGAAATTCTTTTATAGCTTCCTTCTTCTTCTGTTAAGTCAGCATCTCTATATTTATGTCAGTTTGCATCACGATCTGAAACAGACTTTTTAATCTCTGTTTCTTTGCTATCACGTTCTAATGGAACAATTCCATGATACATTGAAGCATAACCAGAAGTAAAAGTATAGAAATCACCAAATACTTGAATAATTGTGTCTAAGTCATATGTTCTAGCATTAACTCATTCTATACCTAATCTAGTTCTTGGTGGTTCAATGTTTATAGTTTCATAACTACTTTGCCCTGATTTTAATTTAAGCAATCTTTTTTGAATGGTTTCAACACTATTTGGTAAGTTATCTGCTTGTAATATGTAATCATAATATTTGCTAATTCCTGAGTAATATCAGATAGTAGGTGCATGTTTTAAGATGAACTTCCATGTTTCTTGTGGTGTTGAAGGTTTAGCAGGTATAATATGTGCTAAAAATGTACCAGCAGCATGAAATGCTTGCGGATTTACATCAAATTGATTTGCTGATGTATAAATACTATTGAAATTGTTAATTACATCAATTGGGTTTACCTGATTTGTTGTGTTTGAATTTGGTTCAGGTGGTGTTGAAGGTGTCTCCTTTTTTGTTTCTGGGGGTGTTGAAGGTGATTTAGGATCTTGTTTATCTTTTGGTTCTTTTCTATATTTTAAAAAGTACTTATTAAGTGTTTCACAAGACACTGATATCAATGGAAGAAGCACAACAGGTGCTCCTAAACTGATAAATTTTAATCATTTTTTATTTCTTTTCATAATATAAATTATATTAAATTCAAAGGAATTGTGAGTTTTTCCAGTTTCAATTTCCACATTTTAAACATCATTCACTTTACAAATTACATAGATTTCATTTTACATTTTGCATAAGCTTTGACTTTATGTTTTCCATATTTTTTGGTTATTAATGATAAAAAGATAAAATTTATTCATAAAGAAAGAAGTTAATATGGAACCAAAGATGAAAAATAAAATTATCATCAATGTTAATTCTGGTTGAAATACACCTGAAGAATTAGATGAAATATTGGAAAGAGAAAAAAGAGAAAGACCAGAAGAATATGCTGCATTTGTTGATTTAATGCAAAGATTATCAAAAATGTAATTTAAAATAATTATTTAACTAAGTATTTAATATAAGATAGATCCTTTCAGTAAGCATAATCCATCTTTTTTATGAGTTTTTTAATATAAATAATAAATGTCTTTTATGCTACAATATTTATGTGTGATTGAGAAATCAATAAGCAGCACATTATGCTTGCGAGCATTGCCACACATTAATAAAATAAGGTTGCTATGTTTTAAGGTGGGGGTTATTGTGAACCATAACCCATCATTTTTTTATAAAATTTTGGAAATTACAAACTGAATTCAAATTAAAAAACAACATTTTAATGTTGCATTTGTCTTATTTGATAATTTCTTAATTTAAAAACCTTTTTAATTTATATAACTGAGATGTTTTTGTGGAAATGATATCAGAAATTAATAAATCAAGATATAAAAATAATGATACAATATTTATGTGTGAATTAGTAGTGTTTTAAAACATGAAAATTAAATGGAACAACCTGTTTGCAAGCATCGCCACACATTAATAAAATAAGGTTGCATTGCATCAAGTATGGGGTGCTGTTGTTAGCAATATACACTCATCATTTTTTATAATATATTAAGATATAAATTTAAATATATAAAAGAATACTCACTACATAAATGTGTAGTGAGTTTATTTTTAATGCTATTTCTTAGAGTTTTTCATCATTTTGAATGGTTTCTGTTTCTGCTTGAATTATTCCATCAAAATTTTGAATTGGTGTTTTTTCTCTTAATGAATCCAGAACATATAATGCTGTCTTTTTCATTGTTCTAAAAATTCTATTTAAGGTCATCTCACTTAGTTTTAATTCAAGTAATTTATTATAGTCTTCATTTACTATTGCTTTGCATAAATCAATTAAATCATTATCTCTAAGTATTGTTAGTGCTTTGTATGGTGAGATGTCTTTTGGTTGAGTTAATTGCTGAAACATTATGTTTTCATTAAATGTTCTGAAACCATATATGTCCTTTTGAATTTCAGTAATATATACTTTTTGTTTCTCTCATGGTATAAAATGTTCTGAATTAATTACATTAATTACATAACCAACATTATTAACATCCATTGTAATTTTGTTGTGTTTTGATGGAAATACTGTTCCTTTGTAGTATATTTTCATGTTTTTCCTTTATTTAAAGTAGGTTTTATTTAAAACTTCAATTTCATTTTCAATTTGTTTAATTGTTTTTGCATTTTCTGGGTTATTTTCCTTTTGAATTGCAATTAATTTCTTTGTTAATTTACGTTTCTTTTTGATTATTTTCAATTGTAAGAATAAATAGATTATTGATACAAAAGAAAAGATTGTAGCAATTGTAATAATACTTATCACAATAACAATTTGTGCTGTATCAAATAGGTATCAACTATTAACTAAGTCAATGATTGAATATGGTATAAACATCATAAAAATTGCACCTACAATTCATAACCAAAAGAATTTCATTCTCATAGGTTTTTTTCATTTATTCATTAGAATACCTTTACCTTTCTTTGTCTTTTATTTAGTGTAAATACTGTTGCTATTCCACCTGATAGTATTATTATTCCAAGTACAACAGATGAAATTCATATAATCCTTTCTTTTGCTGCTTCTTCCTGCTTTTTGAATGGATTAAAATCTTTGCTAGTGTAAAAATCTATTGTAAAGTTATTTCCACCTGTTAATATAGTTGAGTTTTTCTTTGCTCTAAAATTAAGTAGTTTGGTATTTTCATAGTAATCTTTACCATTAATTAATTTTTGTTTCTCTTTTTTGTTGATAACTTTAAAAAACTCATCATCAAATTCAGGTAGTTCAATTTGATTGATAATTTCTGACTTTATTTTTTCATCAAAATTAAATACTTCAACAATATTTTTCACAATTTCTTTAACAATTTCAACTTTAATATCATCTAAATATTCATTATTTATAAAAAACTGAATATTTTTAAACTTATATTTTGATAAGTCAATTTTGTTAGCTAAATGAATTGGGTTTTTATCACCACCATTTGGCGTTTCCGCATCATTGTTTTTTTCTTTTGTCCCTTTATCATTGGGTTTTTGGTTATTTTCATTGCCGTTTCCAGCGTCATTATTATTGGTGTTTGAGTGATTATCATCACCATTATTTATTCCACTATCACCATTTTTTCCTGGATTTCCATTAGCTGTTTCTTCATCTCCTTCATCATCACCATTGGTATTTGTTGTACCAGAATCATCTGTAAAATCATCATCTGGTGTAGTTTTGAATGTGTTATCATTTAAATTTTCTGGATCAATATTACTAAAAACATAAATTGGTAAATTATAAGTACCAGTTATAGATCTAAATGGTGAAACAAAGTTGGTTGATGTTTTTAATAGGTAGAAACTTTCATTTAAACTTGTTTCCTTATTGAAAATACCTTCTTTTAATGTTTCAGTATCTTGTCCCTGATATTTATTTGTGAGTTTTAAACCATCATAAATACCTTGTATTAGGTTATCAATGGTAGCATTTGGGAAAAAGTGTGAAAACAGTTTTATGGTTTCAACTTTATTTTTGCTTATTTTTAATGCTTGTTGATCTAAAAAACTTCATAAGTAATATAAAATTTTCTTTCTATGACTATTTTTAAGTTTTTTAGCATATTCTAATCACTCTTTAAATTTGTCTAATGAATTATTTAAAAACCTAAATTTATCTGGTTGCAGTGAAATTTTGTTGTACTCTCTTATTTTTGAACGAAAGAAATCATTTATTTTTTCTCAGGTAAATAAATTATTTTCATCACTTAAAATAATCTTAAATGGTTCCATATCAGAAAGTAATTCTGATAATGTTCCATCATAAATTGTCTTTCTATGGTTAGAAATAGTGAAACTCTTTCTTGCTTTTGGTACTCAGTACTTAAAAATTCTTTCTAATACTTCATAATTTTTCATTGCTTCTTGATATTCAACTTTGAATTCAGGTGTTTTGAATTGGTTGATTAATTCAGGTTTAGGTAAATTAAAGTTAGGTAAATTGGTTTTATCACTATTAGCATTTATTTTGCTCTTATTAGCAAAGATATATTTAAGTTGTTCTATTAATATATCATCTCTGTTTAATGCATTTAAAGGCCTTAAAACAAGGTTTTTAAGCAATGTTTTAACTCCTTCATCTTTTATTTCATCATCTGATAAATATTTTGTGTATTCATCAGTTGTTAAAAGACTTAAATTATCATTGATATTTTGTATGTAAAAGTCTCTTAAATAGTTAAGGTTAAAGTTATATGACTTGTTATCAATATATGTATTCATTACAAAGTTATTAAACAATGCAGGATCATTCAATTTTGCAACAAGTTCATCTCTGGTTAAATTATCATATGATAAGTTCTTAATGCTTTTTAAAAATGCAAATGGGTTTGAGAAGTTTGGTAGTTCTAAATCAATTCTTGAATCAGATTGATAGAACACCATATTTTCATTTTCTACTTCAATTTCATTATTAAGATAAATATAAATGCTCTTTGCTGTTAAATTAATTTCTGGTTTTAATGCATTGATAATATCTCTAAGTTGAATTTCCTTGGTTCCAAGGTGTATTTCTGTTGTATCAAATGCATTTTGTTGATATGTTTCACCATTAATTGTTATGTTTAAGATATTCTCTTTAATATAATCAATAATTTCCTTCAAACCAGTTTCATTGTTTCAATCATTAAAAGTTTTGTTTTCTAAAAACTCTTTAATTTTGCCCTTATCAATTTCTGCTTTTATAGGTCATTTAACCTTATAACCAAGTGCTGAAAGGAATGGTGTTAAATCAACAGTATGATTATTTCTATTCATATTAAATCTAATAACGGTTTGGTTTGGATCTAGATTATATTTGAATGAAAAGTCATATGTATAAATGCTTTCATTTGGTTGTCTTACTTCAATATTTTTATCATTAACATTATTTAAATATTCAAAAGTTTCTGGTTTTAATATTTCATTTGAAATAGGTTCAGATGAAAAATAACTATAAATATTCTTAACTTCTTTGTTGTTTTGAATTTTTGTTTCTAGAAATTGCTTAAATAATTCTAAAAATTCATTAAGTTCTGGTTTTGATGATAAGTTATTAGGTGTTAAATTCCCTAAAACACTCCTTAAAGGAGTAGATAAATTTCAATTATCTATTGGTAATTCACTATTTGTTTGTTCCTTGAATAATGGCTGATCTCTTAAAATAAGCTTATTGTTTTTAATCAACTCATCAAAAAAGAATTCTCTTAATAATTCTGATGTATTTAACTCTTTAAAATTAACATTAAAGACTACATTATTGTAGAATAAGAAGTTTTCATATTCAATTACTAAGTCTGAATAACTCATACTTTCAATATCTAATGACTTATTTTTTGTATATTCTCTAAAAGGAGTAAGGAATTTTGAATTTGCTAAATTATTTACTAATTTTGCATTTCTTAATTCATTAAATGCCTTATCCAGAATGTTTTGCTGTTCTCTTTGCTTGAATTTTTGGTTTGTTTGGTAAATTAAATAATACTTAGTTAATCCTGTTTTTTGTGTTGCACTTAAAAGATATCAACCATTTGCTCTTGGACTTGTAAAATATAATATCTTTTCACTTTCATTAGGTAATGAAAACTTAGAATTCCTTATTTTACTATCATTTAATTCGCTTAAATTATTCCCTAAGTAAAAACCATCAATTCTATCAAAACCTTCTCCAAAATTGAGAACTAAACCATTATCAGCAAAGATTGTTTTTGCTATGATGGAATTCCTTTCTTCTGCAAAGTATTCTGAAAGTTTGTTTTCTTCTAATTTTGTAATTGTAGGTCATAAATTTAGATCTTGAATGTGTTTGTAAAAAGAACTGTTTAAAGTCCAGATTTGCTCGTATGTACCTGTTTTAGCATTAATTTTAGGGTCATAATCAGGGTTTGGTATTAAATTACCATCTACATCTTGAATTTCCTTAAAATTAGTATCAATTATGTATGGATTTATCTTTTGTGCTTGATTTAAATTAACTGTTGGGTCTCAACTATGCAATTTAAATTCAATTTCATCAAAAACTGTATTTACTTTTGCTGATTTAAACAAGTCTTCAGTAATGGTGTAAATTTTAAAATTATCTCTATTAATTTCACCATTCTCTTCTCTATGATATACCTTAACTTGTATCTTTAATTTCTTATCATTGGGTAAAACATTATATGTAAAACCTGTTAATGAAACTGGTATTACTTTATCATTGATAAGCAATTCTTCATTTCTTTTAACACTTAATGGTAGGTTTATAACTGCTTGTGAGAAAAATGTTATTGATGGTTGTTCTAACTGTGAAATTTGATATTGATCTGATGGTTTTTCACCACCTGAAACTTGATCATCACTTTTAGGTGCAAGAACATTCAGTGAAAATATCTTTTGTAATGATGTTTCATTATTCACTATTTTTGGTACATTAATAGTTAATCTTTCTCATCAATTGGTATCATAGTATGAGTAATTAGGTACTAAATGAACTCTTACACCACTTTCATTATTGTAATAATTGTATTTAACAATAACTTCTGGTTCCTTCTGGAACTTGAATTCAAAATTTGCTGTTCCAAAAGTCTCTTTTAGAATTTCATATATCTTTAATTGATTAACATTTTTACCAAAATTAGAAACATAATCAACAAATGCATCATAATCTACCTGAAAGTATCATTCATTATTGATTTTATTAAGTCCCCTTGCATTAAAGAATTGATTAAATGCATATTCTTTCATATCTGCTTCATCAATGTAGTTTATTGTTGTAGTGAATTCTAAGTTTCTAAGGTTTCTTTCTCTTGCACTAGGTGTAATTCATAAACTATTAGGCAAGGGTCTTTCCACCTTCATTGTTATAGGGTTATTAGATTGCACTAAATATTGATTTTGTTTATGTCTGTATGCTGTTTTTAGATCATTGTATAAGTTTAATTTGTAGAAACTATTAAGCATAGCATCTTTTAAATCATGTACTTCATCATTTTGAAGAAAACTAAAATTTTCAGATCCATCAGAAGTAATTATTAATCCACCTGATGGGTAAAAAGGTCTTATAGAAGTTCAAAACTCATTATTTTGAATGGTAATTGTTGCATTTTCTGGTGTGTTATTTCTGCTTCAATCAGGGTTTGTTTGCTTTGAAAATAACTTTCATTGATTATTTGCGGAATTTTGTTTATAACTATATGTTAGGTATTTTGGTATATATGATGAAGTAAATTTGTTGTTTGTCTCATTGAAATTTACACCAAATACTGTTGCTCTGATTTGTTCTGATCTTATTTTTTCAGATAATTCTGGAATATTACTTAAATTTAATGCTTTTTTAGGTTTATTATTAGCAACATTGAAAATGTCTTGGTTAGAAACATCATAAAACTTTAAGTTTCCTTTGAAATTAAGTCAAAAACTATCAAAAGATAATACTTCTACATTATCATTCAATAATGAATATATTTTGTCTCTTTCTTCATCTAAATCAAAATACCTTGGATTTACAAAGTCAATCTCATTACCTGTGTTAATGTATGGTGTAGCATCTGTATTTTCAGTTGAAATGTGATTTTCATTAATTAACTTATATTCATTTTCTCTTGGCCCTAAAATAACATTTTCAGGAAAAGCATCATGAAACATTTTTAACAAACTATCATAAGTAAAATCTTTTGTAAATTCTATATCATCAGGTGTTTCAGGACTAAATGTATCAGTTGGAACATATGAAATTGTACTGATAGCTGTTATTATAGGAATTTGTAATAATGAAGTTAAAATTAACTTTTTATTTTTCATTTTTACTCCTTAAAATTAGTAAATTTCTTTTATTTTTAAATAAAAAACTACTTGCATAGTTTCTTATTTTCTTATCTTTTAAAAACACTTTCCTTGGATATTTTTAGGATTATCCTTAAATTCTCTATATCAGCAATCTAATAATTCCTTTTCAATAGCAAATCTAAGTGAGTTTTTGATTTCATCAAAATTTTCAAAGAGTGTATAAATTGCTTCATCAATACCATCAGTAATTACACAAACTGCTAAATAGTTATTTTTAAGTGTTTCATCTGTGTATTCTTTGAATAATGTGTTTTTATATTCTAATAACTCAGAACTTTTACCTTTTCTTTTGATATCTTTATCAATTAAGTTTCAGATAGTTTCCTTATATTCTGGTTTTGTGAATGCAATATATTTGCTAGTTTTGCTATGGAATAATTTATTGTAAAAATTGACTATTCTCACTTTTTTAAGTTTTTTGAGTGGCGTACATAAAGTTTTACAAACTATTGCTAAATTTTTATGTGTTAAATTCACTTTTTGTGTATTCAATAATCAATATACAGTATCAAAAACAACTTTATTATGTTTTCTAGCATACTTCATTGTTTGATAAATATTATGTTTTCTATGATTACAACATGGAATTTGCTGGTTTTTAATTCATGTTTCAGCATCTTTTTTTTAAACTTGTTTTACTCATTTTTTTCTCTCTAATATGCTAATAATGTAATCTTCAGTACTTTCATTGAGTTTCTCTTTAAATAATTCATCTAATTTTTTTGAATTAATAATCTCAATTTTGTTTCTTGAATCATTAATTGAAAGAAAATCATTTGTAGAAAGATCTTTAATTTCACTAACTAAGTAAATATATTCACTTTCTAAACCGTTTTCTTTTAGATCAATATTTATTAAACTTTGTAATTCATCAAATCTAAATACTCTCTCTGAAATATCTTGTGCTTTGCTTTCTAAATAAGCAAGTTTTCAATCATCATCTTGTTTTTTCAAAAATATTGAATGTTTTCAGATTTCTTGATAAATTTCCCTTAACTTTTCAGGGTTATTTATAGAAGGCCATAATAAATTTGCAATGTTTTCATTTGAATAACCTTTAAAATTGCTTTTAAAGAAACTTAAAACATTGAGTAATAATTTTCTATCACTTGTATCAATATTGTTCTCTATTGCTTCAAAAACAGCATTTTCATTCATATTTATTTTGAAATGTTTTATAAAGTATTTTAGTTCATCTTTTAATTCTTTTTCTAATTCCATATTTACTCCTTGAACTGATTTTTAATCAGTTTCACTTTCATCATAAAAATCATCTTCAAATTCTATAAGTTCTTTAACATCTGATAAAACTTTTTCAACTACTTCTTTTGCAAAAGGATCGCTATTTACTCCCTTTTTAATAAAGTAATAACCTAGTTTTATATCATCATACGTATAAATATGTGAGACTTGTTCTTTGTTAATTTTTGTAATTCTTGGTTCTCCATATGTTGAATGATATATTTGATTAATTTGATAAACATCATATTCACCATTATTAAGCATTTTTCCTTGCATTTCAATAAAACACATTCTTTTTGCTAGATATGCTTTTTCAACCTGCAATGTTTCTTTTTTAACTGATCTTGTGTACCCATATCTACTATCATAATATTTGGTATCTTTTGTTAAAAGGTGTTCTAAAAGTTTAAATCTATTTATTTCAAAATCTGCTCTATCAGGTGAGTAATCAGTTTTAATTCAATCACCATTTTTGTTCTTTAAATGATAATAGTTAGTTTCTCTATCTAATGAAAAGTATCATTCACCTGTTTTAATTTTGTTTTGATAATAAATATGATCTACTTTTTTATCATAAGGTAAGTTTTCAACTCTTTCACCATTTACTAATCTCAAACTGTAAAAAAATGTTTCTGAATTCATTCATTCTCCTTTTAAAATATTTAAACTAAATATTTCTGATTACTTTAATTAAGTTTTCTTTAAATGAAACTAGGAAACTTAAAAATTCCTGATTTTTAGAATATAAAGATAAATTAGATTCAAACATTGCTATTTCCTTGTTATATTCTGTTAATAATTCATCTTTCAACTCTGAATCAGATAACTTTTTAAATAAAGCTGTTATTTCAAATTTAAGAGACTTAGTGTATTTCTCTATAATTGTGAAATCTTTAAAGAATAAGTCTTTTTCTAAATTGTTGTAATTTGCTTTAATCTGGTAGTGTTTCTTTTCAGTTAAAAGCATTAAACATTCACCTGTTTTAGCATTTGAAATGAATTTTAGATCTTGATCTGTTAAAGTTTGGTTGGTTTCATATAATGCTTTAATTGAATCAATATCAAGTTGCTTACAGTTAAAGAAAAATGAGTATTGAATATTTCCAAGTATTTTTGCTGCATTTTGTGAAATATCATTTACATTTTGAGTTGCTAAAACAATAGAACCATTATATTTACGAATTGTTTTGGTTGTATCAATAATAAACTCTCTAATTACTGGTGTGTTATCTTTTAAAGCAAAGTGTGCTTCATCAATAAAAAGAATTGTCTTATTTTTTGAATTATTGATTGAGTTCATATAAATTTTTGTGTTAATGATATTCAATAGTAAATAAATTTGTGCTTGTGCTGAACCTTGATTTTGTTGTGCTAGCAGTTTTTTAACATTAAATACAATAAACTTGTTGTCTAAATTGATGTTTGATGGTTTATTAAAGATGTTTTTATTAGAAATTTGTTCTTGGAAAAAGAATTTAAACTCTTTAACAAGTTTAATTAATGGTTTTTGGTAAATTTCTTTCTCTAATTCATTATTGAATTGAGTGTTTTCTAGTTCTTTAATAAAGTCATCAATAATAGGTCAATTTTTCTGTCTTTTAAGATCTTTAATTGTTTTTTGGTGATAAAAATTTCATTTAATATAAAGAGTTTTTAAAGCAGTTTTGATTAGAATTTTCTCTGTATTAGAAATGCTTTCAAAAAGAATTTGGAATCATTTTGAAACAAAGTCAATGTGATTATCAATTATGTTAAATACAGTGGTATTATCACTATTTACTTTGTTTATTTGGATTTCAAGTGGATTAATAATTGTTTTAGAGTCATTTTTTATATCAATATATTGACCTGAAATATTTTTGCATAAATCAACATATTCATCTTGTGGATCAATGATGATAATTTGTGATTTTGCATAATGCATATAATTTAAAAGTTTCATACTGAAAGTGGATTTACCACTACCTGATGTTCCAATAATAATTGCATTACTATTTCTCCTGTACCCATCTCTATGGAATAGATCAAAGAACACTGGGGAACCATCATTCTTTTGAGTTCCTAAAATAAAGTTATTATGATCATTCAATAATTCTAAATTTCAAGGTCAACCAAAAGCAATTAATTCTGGTAATGCTTGAATTGAGGTGTTTAAGAAATCTGTTGGTGGAATTTGTGATTGATTTCAACATTTAAACTGTTCGAAATTAAATTTTCCCAACTTAATGTTTTCTTTTTTAGCATTTGATTCATTTACTTTTTCGATTTCATTTAAATCATTTTCTTTTAATGCTGTATTTAATAGATAAACTCCAACATCTAATAGTGGTTTTGTTTGGTTTTTAACAATGTTTTCAGTCAATTGATTAAAAATTTCATACTCATACTGGTTTTTCTTATCTCTTAAAAAGTGTTGTGTTTTTTCATAAGCTTGTGCTCCAATTTTTCTGTTGGAACTTTCAAGAAGTTTCTCTGCAACAGTTTGTGATAAAGGACTAATACTGATAAAAACATTTGAATCACTATCATAAATAGTATTAAGTCAACCATTATCTACTTCATAATCAAATTCTTTTATTCCTTGCATAGAGTGGTATTTATCATTTACCTTAAAGTTATTTGAAGAAAACTCAATAGAGTTTATGTCTAATATTTCTCTAATATTTACTCTATCTGTTCTTGCATTTAATGTTTTTAATTCAATTTCTGGTTGTGATTTATCAAGATCATAGAAATTACTATAAAAAAGCAATGTTTGAATTTGATCTTGCTCTTCAATTAAGAAATTAACATTCTCAAAAGCAGTTTTAACATTTTGGGTGTTTTCAATTAATGCAGTTTCACTTTCACCATAAACTAAAATGTAATAGACTTGGTATTTTTGGTTTTCAAACAACTCTAAATCACTTTTTAAAGCATTTAAATAAATTTGTGATTTCTTGTCTTTAAATTTTTTAAGTGCTTCATCAGCATAGAATATATTTTCCTTAAAATCATTTTTACTGTTAATTTTAATGATGTTAATTGGTGTTTTGATAGTACTAATTCCTTTTGTTAGTTCTTCTAAAAGTTGTTCTTGGTTGTATTTATCATATTTAAAAATGGAATTACCATGCAACTTCAATAATCTTGCATAAAATTCTTTATTTTTGCTTAGTTTGTTTGTAGCAAGAACTCCATCATTATCTATTTCAGTGAATACCATTAAGTCATTTATCTCATCATCTTTAAATTTCTTTTTAGATGATTCATACTTAATTCAAATTCAAAGCATTTGATAAACCTTATATGATGTATCTTTAACTGTTAAAAATAACGACATAATCAGTGGTATAAACATTACTGAAATTAATACTCTATATGCAATATTTAAATGTGGGAAACCAAAGAAACAAATTATAAAGTCAGATAAAGCAAAAATCAGAAATACAATCATATCAAACCAAGACATATTTCTAAAAATTTTGAATTGGTTTCTTTTTAGTGGTTTTGCTTGTAGCATCTATTTCACCTTATCTCCTTCTTGCAACTTGTTAAATATCTTAATAAATCAAGGTTTAAGAGCATTGTTAATTGCTTGTTCTGCTGTTTTTTCCTTACTCATAGTGTTTTTAGCATTTCTAGCACTTGTTTTTGCTCTTACACCTAAATCATTATTTCTTTTTAATGTGTTTTTTTCATAGCTAATTGTTTTGTTAGCTTCAGCTTTGGTTTCTTTTGTATTTGCTGTGTTATTTGCTGTTTTGTTCTTGTTGCGTCTTAGTCTGATTGATGATTCAGCAAACTGATCTAGATTAAAGAAATACATTAATCTGGTTATCATACCATTAATTCCATAAGTCATACCTAAGATGATTGCAATTGATAAAATTGATGTAGTTCATTCACCAGAAAGTGCTGTTGAATTATCACCTAAAATCTCATCAATCAATGATGGTACTTGTTCAAAAGTAGTTTGAAGCAACATAATGTATAAGAGAAGACAAATTAATATAATGAAAATACTTAATACACTCTCTGTGAATTTAGCAAATCATTTCTTTAATGTTTCTCCTGCATCATTAGTCCCTTGTGTTATAGCAACTGGTAATCATAAGAAATAAACAAATTCATAAGCAATTGCTTTGATAACACGTATAAAAAGTCCAAAGATCACAACTACAATTGCAAAAATTGCAATTGCAAGTTTGATGATAAGTAAAATACCACTACCATCTATGTAAAATCATTCATTATAACTTAAAGGTTGAAATGTATTTTGCACTTGAATTCATGCTTTGTGTCCTTCTGATGTTTCAGTTCATTTTGGTTCTAATACTTTAAATATGTATTGTGATAGAGATGTATCTTGGTTAAAGATTGAATTTTTAACTAACTGATAAATAATTACAAAAAAGATCATCATTAATCACATTAATATTGGTATTCCAACTACCATTAAAAATGATAATGTCCCACGCTTTATTGATTCTTTGAATAATTGTTGGTTTTCTACATCTTTTCTTGCTTGTATAAATCTATAAAAGACTATACCAACTACAAAGAAAAGACATATCAGTGCAATACCAAAGAACCTTATAAAGAAACCAGTTGAGAAGTTTATTTCATAACCACCAAATAAAATGTAAATTGGTAGTTTTAAAGCAACAAATTCTAGTGTTGTGTAAATGATATGAAGAATTCAACCAGGAAGAAATACAAGTATGTATCACAATCCTGAGAAAATCGCATAACCAATGGAATTAATTAGTCAGGCAAACACTTTTTATACCTAAAATAAGATGTTTTGTTAAATTACTTACAATGCTTTTGGAGTGTAATCTGCTAAAATTGATCAATTGTTAGATTGCATTACTATAAAGAATATTAGTGAAAAGAAAAGAGCCATTATTCCACCAATATATCAATAAAGTTTTTTGATTTCCATTTTATAATTTTCTGGATCTGTTTTGGATATTCTCATAAATTTTTTAGCCAATAAAACAGCACCAGAAAGAATAAATACCACTAATGCAATAATTACAGGTATTGTAATTGCAGAAAGTAAGGACTTAAACCCACCTGAAACAGATGATGAAATAGAAGAAGCAAGATTATCATTTACTGCAGAAGCACTTGCTGAAACATTTTCTGCAAAAAATTGTGTTATTTTTGTTATTTCCACTCTTTATCTCCTTTAATTGTTTTGTTTTAAATTTATTTCTTGTAAGTATTTAATAATTCATAACCTTTTGTATTATGTTTTACTTTAAAGTATGGTCTGCGATTCATTGTATCTTCAAATTTCTTTATTCATTTTTTCTTTGTTATCAATAAATGTTCTTTATTGTGCTTTGATAATGCAACATAAATTCATAATGCTTCATCATAGTTGTTAGATACAAAAGAATTATTGAAATCATATGTAATTCCAAAACTAGAATTTCTGTGTTTTTCACTTAAATTTAAAAGTTTGAATACATAATTCAAAATTTCTAATAACTTTTCTGCACTATACACTCTAATATTCTTGTTTGAAAAGACATTTTTCAATGTACCATAGAATATTTGCTTAATGTTTTTAGATGCTGTATCAATTTTTGAATTAAAAATGCTTTCAATCACAATTATTAATTTTTCAACAATTTTTGTTGCTAATTCTTTACTTACATTTTGATCTAATGCATAAACTAATCTAATTCTTGCTTTTGTATCAGTTGATGAATTAGTTTCATAGTAAAAAGTAGGTAAAAAATACCTTAAAAACAACATTTCTTTATCATTTTTGTTGTTTAAATCACTTTTTGTGAAAAATTTATTGTTGTACTTCAAAAGAGTTGAAAAAATTCTATTTGCTTTTTCATCAATATCAATATTGATAAATCTTGTTGTTGTACCAGTAGAGCAAATATAACTTTTATTTTGAGAAATTGCATCTATCAATGATGAAATTTTCATTGTTTGCAGTTTCTTATCTTGTTCTATAACAGTTTTATGAAATAAACCATTCATTTTTGAAGCATGATAAGCTGATGGTTTTGAATTATGTCTTTTGTAGAAGATAAAGAAATTAGAACAATATTTATCTTGATCTCACATTCTGTAAAGCATAACTAACCACCTTTAATTCATTTTGTTTTGTTATTTTTCCAAAAAAGCAAAAGTGCTAAAAATAAAAAATAGGCATCAACCTATTTAATTTTCTATCGCCCTAATATATGTAGTTCCATTTAAAAATTCAGAATTAATTTTTTCTTGGTTTCATCTAGATTTAAACTCAATCACTATTTCTTCATTATTCCATGCATCATCTTGTTTATAGTAAACAGAATTAATTGGGAATTTTAATTTCTTTAATGAATTTGAATGATTTTTTAATGGAGCATCACAAAAGTTTGTTTTCTCTCCTTCGTTAAAAAACTTTATAGAATCTGAGTTTTTTGAGTAAACATGAATATATTCTGCGTTTCTAAAAATTTTCTTTCCATTGTTGTTTTTATTTGAATGAAAGGTTCTTTGTCAAATAAAACTTGTAATAAAGTTTTCTTCACCAAAAATCCCATCCATTAAAACTTTTAAATAAGCTTGTTCTGTATCGTCGATTGAAACGAAAATAACACCATCTTTTTTTAAGAGATCACGAGCTAGTATCAGTCTATCATTCATCATGTTTAGCCAACCGTTTTGAGTAAATTTATCTTTGTAGACAAATTTACCTGTGTTTTCATAATCTCTACCGTTTCCGTCTTCTTTTGTTGCTTCAGTGTTGTATGGTGGATCTATATAGATTACATCATATTTAGGATTTTGACTTTTATGTTTTGTATCTTCAATTAAGTTTAATGCTTTTAGGGCATCATAGTTTTCGCCAATGATAAGTTGGTTTTGAGGTTTTTGATTATCAAGTTTAAATGAGCGTGTTTTATCTTTTTCTAAGATAATAACTTTATCTTTATTTGGTACATCAGGAGCTGCGTCAAATCTAAAACCTAATTTAATTCTATTGATTAGGAATTGATATGCATTTTGTAAGTTGCTTGGTTGTTCTTTATTTACTAATTCCAAGATTAATTTAACTAATTCTTTTTGACCATCATTGAATTCACATGGTAGTAAGTTATCTACTTTGTTTAAATAGTCATTTAATAAAATTTCTTGTCTGTTTTTATTCTTCATTTTACCTTTCCTTAGTTCTTTTCAATGTATTCGAAAAGATCAGTTATACCATCACGGAAGAATGCTTCACGTTCAAGAACTTGGTGTATAACCGGGTGCTGTGAAACACCTTGAAGAAATAAATCTTGTGTTTTTATATCAACTTTGCAAACTATTAATGTGATGGATTCATTTTCTTTATAATCTTGCTCTTTGATGTATTTTTTATAACCATCAATGATGTTTGATGTTTTCTCTGCATTAATATCATTTCTTGATTTAACTTCAACATATAAAGTGTGAGAGATATCTTTATTCTTTAAATATTTAATAATGAAATCAGGATAAGATTTCTTAATATTATTTTCTTTATCTAAATATTCAAATCAAACACCATCAAATACTGGGTTTTTAGTGTAGAAGTTTATTTTGTTTGAATATTTCTTCTCTACTTTCAACACTTTACTTACAAAAATATCTTCTGGTTTTGAATCTAAATATAAATCAAATTGTTTGCCTTCAACAATTGCCTCATAGGCATATTTTTCTAGTTTCTTTAATTTTTTGGCATATTCTGTTTTAACTTGTGCAAAGAACTCTGGTAATCCTTTGGTGTTTTCTGATAAACAGAAAACAGAGTCAAATTCAATCTTGCTATGCACTTCTGCAACGATTTTTTGGTAAATTTCTTTCAATTTACTTAAGAAAACTTTTATGATTATAAATTTACTAATTAATTGATATTTTTTAGACATCTCATTTAATTTTTCAAAAATTAAATTTATTATTTCGTTACTTAAAAACTTCTTATTTTTAGCTATTCTATTATTAATAAAAAGTTGCATTGAAACTATGTCATAGATGTATTCTTCAATTATTTCTTTATCATTAGTTACTTTTTTAGTACTTCCAATAAAATATTGAAACTCTCCATTTTTGAAGTAAAAATGATCATCTTTGTTTATTCTATTTTTAAAGTTTTCAATTTGACGATCAACGTATTCAACGTATTTGCATAATTGACTATTTTTGTCTTCTAATTCTTCTTGGATTTTAGAAATATATTCTTGATAAATATTGTTATCATCAATTTTCTCTGATTTATTGGTATCAATAAAACCATATTTGAATTTTTCTTTTTTGATTTTATCTTTGATTACTAATTTGTCTCTATCAATGAATTTTTCGTCAATATTTGAGTAAATATAATAATCAAAAGCAGCTGATTTTGTATTAGTGATTTCCGGGTTTGGATTACGTTTGATTCTACCCAAGGTTTGAATTGTTAGATTTTGACTTGATACATTTCTAAGTTGTACAAGCATACATGCTCGAGGTATATTTCAACCTACTGATGGTCCTATTTTAAAGATAATTACATCGACTTCAGAGTTATCTCTTGAAATTTGATCAAGTGAATTTTCACCTAGTATATTAGATGTGTTGTCTTCATTTTTTTCACCAAAATAAGTCACATAAGTTAAATTATGCTCTTCTAATTTTTTGATAATAACTTTTAAGTTTTCTTTGAATTTTGCTTCTTTATTTTTATTCATTTTGCTGCTATTATCAACTTGGATTAACATGGCTGGGTTAATTTTGACAAGTCCTGGTTCTTTTTCTTTATCAAAATAGATATCTTTAATTTTCTTGAATTCTCTGCATGCTACATCTAAAAGATCTTCGTTTCCAATTAGGTCATTAGATAATTCATCATCTAAACCTAAATTGAATTTTTTGTTACATTTTAAAAGTTTTACATCATCTTCTGATAATTCTTTTTCAGTAATCACAACGGGATCATCTGTTTCGAATTCTTCTAATGTTGCAGACATTTTTAAAACATAATCTGCTTCTTTTTGAATCATATTTTCAAATGTTAATTCATCTTTTTTAAGACCATCTGCTTTTCCTGTATCTCCGATATGTGCCTCATCACGAATGTAAATAAGTTTGTAACCAGCATTCTTAACTTGTGCAATAAATTTATCAATGATATGGAATTTTGTAAAAATTGCACTTTTACCAAAAGATGATTTACCAAAAATTATGACATCGTTAGTTTTGAAGCCTATGTCATAGTCTCTATCGGAATCATTTTTGTTTTTACTGCTTACTGAAGGTGATTCAATATGTCTAATATTAAGATTGTTTTGTAAGTAGAACTTATATTTTTCCATGTTACGTTTAAATTGTGCTGGTAATGCGGCACTTGATATTGTTGCAATAACAAAAATAAGTTTCTCATTACGTGAATAACTATGGGTAATCATGTTATCAATGAATTTAGTTATCATAAATGTTTTACCACTACCTGTTGGCGCAATAAATGATGAAATACCAAAATCATTATGGTATTGGCTTAAAAGTTTATTAACAGCTTGTTCTTGAATCTTTGTTAATGTCATTATTTCACCACCTTTAGTGGGTTTAATTTATATAAGATTTCTTCATTGGTTGGAATATCTGTTAAACCAAAATCTTCGAGCATTCGTTTAACATCATTTAAAACATTGCTTAAAAGTTCTTCTTGGTTAGAAGTTAATGGCGAAATATCATCGTATTTAATTTTGAAAACATCTAAATTAGAATTATATGGTTCATTTTTGTCTGTTCATTTAATTGTTTCTTTTTTAGTTCCAAAACCATGGCTTATTCTAAAAAGTCTTTCATAAGTTATGTTGTCAGCGATCTGGTTTTCGTTATTTGTTACAAGAGTATATGTTCTGTTTCCGTTGTCTTCGCGATTTAGTTTTTCAATTGCATGTCCAGTTGTACCGCTGCCTGCAAAGAAATCGAGGATACGTGCATTTTTATTTTGGTGTAGGTTTATTAAAAAAGTAATTAGATCAATTGGTTTAGCAGTCTTAAATTTTTTATCATTTTCTTCTTGGATTAATGATTCTAATAAATCATTGCCGTTTTTATTATTTAATGTTTGACCAAGAATTGTAGATTTAATTATTCAATCTAAAGTTCGTTTTTTAGTTTTTAAAATATATTTTTGATTATTGTAAAAGACCTCTAGATTGTATTTTTCTTTTTCTACTTTTTCTTTTGATCATCTTCAAACGCCTTGAACTTTTTTAATAATTGGTGGAAATAGTTCGTGTCAATCTTTTTGATATTTGGTACTTATTGAAAAATCTTCAGGGTTTATATAGATTGGAAAATATAGGTTAGGTCTTGTTTCTTTGTTGAAAATACTATTTGAGTTTTCTAAATTATTTTGTGTTATATATTCACCGAATTGATCTTTTTTAATTTCTGCCGTTCTTTCTTTATATATATTGGGCATTAATTTTGTGATTTCATTGTTGTTTAAGAGATCAAACTCAAAAGCATCACTTTTTTTATAACAAATTATGTATTCGTGGGTTAGTGCAAAATTCGTGTTTGCTTGTCTACCCTTTAAATTGGATACTCATGGCATTGAAGAAATAAAATTGTCTTCACCAAAAATACCATCCATTAAAACCTTTAAATAAGCTTGTTCTGTATCATCAATTGAAACAAAAATAACACCATCTTCCTTTAAAAGATCGCGTGCTAGTATCAATCTATCGTTCATCATGTTTAGTCAACCATTTTGAGTAAATTTATCTTTGTAGACAAATTTACCTGTATTTTCATAATCTTGACTATTTCCGTCTTCTTTGGTTGCTTCGGTATTATAAGGAGGATCGATGTAAATTACATCATAGCGAGGAGCATGACTATGCTCTCTCTCTCTCTCTCTCTCTCTCTCATTCTATTAAGTTTAATGCTTTTAGAGCATCATAGTTTTCACCAATAATAAGTTGGTTTTGAGGTTTTTGGTCATTTAATTTAAATGAACGTGTTTTATCTTTTTCTAAGATAACAACTTTATCTTTGTTTGGCACATCTGGTGCAGCATCAAATCTAAAACCTAATTTAATTCTATTGATTAGGAATTGATATGCATTTTGTAAATTGTTTGGTTGTTTTTCGTTAACTAACTCTAACATTAATTTAACTAATTCTTTTTGATCATTGTTAAATTCTGTTGGAAGTAATTTATCAACTTTATCCAAGTAGTCTTTTAATAAGACTTCTTGTGTATTTTTATTATTCATTTTTAAATCCTCCTTATAAGATTTATGTATATAAATTTTAGCAAAATCAAGAATGAGATATAACAAACATGGAAATTATCAATCAAATATTCCATCTTTTGTTGCAATAAAAATGCAACACATATAATGCGTTGAATTTTACAAAGTTAAGTTCTATTCTTTATTGTTGAGTTGTTGTAAGTAATTTATGAAGGCCGAGCATGATACAATCATATATAATGCTTCTTCATAGGTTGCTGATTTTCTATTTTTTAAACTTCCAGCGTGTCTTATACCATTGGCATCACTTGTTCAACCATATAAGGATACATATCCATCTTCTAAAGCGGGATGTATTTCTAAGTTTCTTTTTTTCTTTTTAAGTTTCGCAAAAAAGTCCTTTAAACCAGAAATACTTTCATTCACAATTTTTGAACAACATAATTCAACGTCTGTTATTGATTCTTTAATTGAATTTTCAAAATCTTGTTTTTTCAAATGTCTTAATGCTTTAGAAATGTGAGTACTAATATCATCGATTTTTAAAGTATTTTCTATTGATTGTATTTGATTTTCATCAATTATGGAATTAATAGTTAAATTGTTAAACACCCTATAACCAATACTATTTTCTTTAAATGTATTATTTGTTCGTTCAACTGTCCCGTCTCTTTTAAAATTTTCACAAATTTCGGTAGGCTCATCGTAAGGTGGTTCTGGTTTTCGACAATTTGCGTAATCCTTGTTTAGTTTTTTTAATAAAAATTCTAAGAAGTCTAAAACTCATACATAATCCTGATTTAGAATAAATGCTTGAATAAAGTTGTAAAAGTTGATTGATTCAGTATCTCCTTTTCTTGGATTATATTCCTTATGATTATTTGTTTTCATTTCTTCTATATCACTTATTCTTATTGGCGGTATTTTTCTAAAGTATTTTGCTATTTTGTCATAATCTATTGAATCAAAAACATCTAGGTGTGATTTTATTTCATTAAATAATGAAACTCTACATTTAATGTCTAACTCTGCTCTGATATTTTTAAATTCTTATTCATATTTGCTCTTATATCAGGGTGCTTTCTATCTAAAAAACCACCTTCTATCGGTATTACTTTTTCATTGTTAAATATCATATTTTGCTCTTCTTTGTTTTTTATATTTACCTCCTAATCTCCAATTTTTATTCATGGAGTTTTTAAAAATATTATTAGATATTATTATTTTATCAAAGTCGCTTTGTTAAGGCTTTATGAAACATTCTGAATGTAAAATGTTATTTGATTCACTTTTTTATTTAGTTAAAAAACAACAAAATGAGATATTTTTGTGCAAAAATTCGTTTTTATCTATGACATAGGTGAATAATTCTTTTCATTCACTTGATGTGAATTATCTAAAACTAATAAATTAGTTTATAATATATACGATTTTTCAAAATATAAAGAAAAAGGGAGGTCATATTATGGCTAACATTAAATCTAAAATTAAAAGTATTGCTAAAATGGAAGCAGCACGTCAAAGAAACGCAGCAATGAAATCACGTGTAAAAACAGCTATCCGTAAAGCAAGAGAAGCAGTTTTAGCTAAGAATGAAAAAGCAGCTGAATTAGTTGCATTCGCTCACAAAACAATTTCTAAAGCTGTATCAAAAGGTGTTTTCCACGCTAACAAAGGTCAAAGAAAACACTCACGTTTAGATGCATTTGTAAACAAAAACAAATAGTCTATAACAATGTATGCATACAAGTCGTTATTATGACTTGTTTTTTTAATAAAAATCACTAGTTACAATTACGCAAACTAGTGATTTTCTTTATGTTTTAAAACTGTTTTTTCAAGTTTTCTAAATCAGTGGTTAACACCGCTTTTGGTTATAGGTATGGCATATTCTGAATTTAGAATATACACTAATTCAGTAAATGAAAGACCTTCATTTCTAAGTTTAAGTTCAAATAATTTAAGTTGATTCTCATTGAATTGATCCTTGAGGTTATTCTCAAAAATGTATTCAATGTTTTCATTGTGCTTTAAAGTACTTTTGGCAATTTTATTTAAGTTACTTACATCAATATTATTGATCCGATTAGTCACATTTTTAAAATCTCTCTCAATGATAAGGTTTTGTAATTTATATCATGAGTTTTTAGCTCCAATAGCAGAAAGAAAATCGATTAATTTGTCTTTGTGCTTGATATAAATGATTGATTTATTTTTTCTTTTTAACATATGAAAACCAAATTCATACTGATTAAGTTTTTCTTGAATTTTTTGTAAATGTTGTGTATTATGTGAAGAAATTTCAAGGTGATATGATGTTGATTCTTTACCAGAGATACTTCCACTACCACAAAAAACACCAGCAAAGAATGAAGTTAAATAATCTTTGTATTCAATGTTTTCAGATAATTTAAAGTCTTTAACCTTAACTGCAAGTTTTGTTTTTCAATTACTTTTTGAGATGATATTAACTTTAATTTTCTTAAACTTTCGAATAACTTTATCAAGAATATATTCATTTTTAATCATAAATACATAAGCATCATCGACTATTTCAGCGCTAGAGTAAAGAAGACCGCTAATAAAAGCGATAATTTCTTGATTTTTAGTAACATTATTAATTACTTCTTTTTTTACTTCTCAACTAAATGAATTCCTATGTATTTTTTTCATATGTAAATTATAAAATAATGCTAAAAATTAACTATTTTTAATAAATATTTTTTTCTTTTTTTGAATTATTTTTTCTAAAAAACTAAAACTCCTATGCTATAGAGTTATTGAAATGCGTTTTTTGCCACTCTAGCTACTTCCTAGACTTTGAAACTGCGTTAATTTTGTTAAAATATAAAAGCAATCACAGTTTATATTGCAGAAAGTAGAATTCACTTCTCACCTGATGGCCATAGCCTTGGGTTTAGCTACAATTAAACGTATCATAATTCTGATACCTTTTTTAGTAGAGAAGTGGTAAAACCACTCAAAAAGAGTTATTTAAAGGAGTTATTATTCAACCAAGAGGAAAAAAACCAGCTTCAGAGCACTACATCAACGAATTAATTCCATTCAAACAAGTATTTGTTATTGGACCCGATGGTGAAAAAATTGGTGTTAAATATACAAAAGAAGCAATTGAATTAGCTAAAAGCTACAAAATGGACTTAGTTTTAATTAGCGTTGATCCTAAACCTATTTGTCGTATTTTAGATTACGGTAAATTCAAATATGACCGTAAGAAGAAAAAGAAAGAACAAAAAGAGAAACAAACAATCATTCAAAACCGTGAAGTTCGTTTAACAGCAATGATTGGGGAAAACGATCTTATGACAAAAAGTCGTAAGGCTAGAGAGTTCTTATTAAAAGGTGACCGTATCAAAGTCTCATTAAAATTAAGAGGACGTGAAATTGGTAGAAAAGATTTAGGTCATGCTACATTAGAAAAATTCTATTCTACATTAGCAGATATCGCAGATATCACTACAGAACCTAAATTAATTAACGATCGTTTCCTTGACATGAATCTCCAACCAAATAAACAAAAAGTTACTAAATATCTTAAAGAAAAGACTCTAGATCAACAAAATCAAGAGACTAAAGAAGGAGAATTAAATGCCAAAAATGAAAACTAAAAGTGCGTTAAAAAAACGTATTAAAGTTACAGGAACAGGTAAGATCATGAGAGAACAAGCTTACCGTTCACACTTAGCACAAAACAAAACAACAAAACAAAAACGTCAATCAAGAAAATCTGTTCAAATGTCAAAAAGCGACCTTAAAAGATTTAAAGCATTGATCTAATCTTGTTATTAATATCGATTTTATAATTTCAAGACAAACCATTTTAAAATTAGAAAGGACATATAAATATGGCAAGAGTTAAAGGCGGAACAGTTACAAGAGCAAGACGTAAAAAATGATTAAAATTAGCTAAGGGATACTTTGGACACAAATCAATCGGTTATAAAGTTGCTAAACAAGCAGTTGTTAAATCATGAACATACGCATTCAGAGACCGTAAACAAGTTAAAAGAAACTTCCGTAAATTATGAATCGCTCGTATCAATGCTGCTACTAGAGCAGAAGGAATGAGCTACTCAAGATTTATTAATGGTCTTAAAAGAGCAAACGTTACAATTAACCGTAAAATGCTTTCAGAATTAGCTATTAATGAACCAAAAACATTCTCAATGTTAGTTCAAATTGCAAAAGAAGCTTAATTAATTAGCATATGCAGATAAGCAAGTAAAAACTTGCTTATTTTTTATATATTTTTGTACAAAAAAACCAACGTTTAATACGTTGGTGTAGTTTTTGATTATTCTTTAATTGTGTATACAACTGATGATTCAATTGGGATGATCACAGTTTTATATTCTAAGTTTGTTTCTGTGGAATTATTGATTCCAATGTTAATATTAAGTTTTAATGTTACATCGATTTTGTTAGTTGTTTGATCATAGTTATTTATCTTGATTGCAATATTAGATAAACTCATTCCAGAGATACCTAAGAAATCACGTTCAGAACTAAATCCAATCACTGATGAACGTGGATCATAAATACCATCTCCTAAGAGATCTTGATATTCGCTATCTTGATCAAATCTTCAAAAAACGTTAATGTTTGAATTTGGTCTTTCATTATTTGATTCATCAACAGAATTGGATGGATCAAATGGTCTGATAATTGTGATTTCAAAGTTAGCATCATCATTTGTTAAATGCGTTTTGAATAATTTTGCAACTTCTTGTGGTGATGTGAATTCAGTAACTGATGTATGGCTTTGGTAAACTCTTGATAAATTCTTAATAAAACTATCACTAAGTAAAACATTAACATGTGATGCTAATTCTGACTCTGATAATTGTTTAAAGCCTTGAATTGTATATTCTTTACCTTCAGATTCTGCTTCAATTTGGTTGCTTGAATCTTTTCATATAAGTTTTTGTGAGATATATAATTTACCTTCTAGATCATTTGGTTTAAGTTTATAGATAACAGGTTCTATAGTGGTTTTTTGTGAGTTTGTTTCAGGATTGTCATTAAAATCATATCATTGAGTTCATTCTGGATCAATTTGATAAAAATCAATTCCAACTTGTTGATTGTCTTTGTAGAAAATATTGGTTCAAAATGACGCAAAGATATTTTCTTTATTTTGTGCCTCATTATTAAGACCGGAAATCATTTTATTATCTGCAACATAATTTAAGATATCCATTTTAGAATATGATGGACTATAATCTAATGTTTTGTTTAATAAACTTGTAAATGAATATGTGATATTTTCTTCATTAACTTGCATAAGTCTTTGACGAATATCAACATGTAATTTACCGTCAATAAAAGAAATATTCTCAACATGAATTTCATCACTGTTTGATTTAATTAAGTCTAATAAATCATAAGATAGTATTCCATTATTATTTGGATCAATAAGGGTCGATCCTTCAAATGTGGTTAATGAATCAATAATTTGTTGTTGTGTCATTTTTGATAAGTCAGATTTAAGAATTTTATTTTCAATGTAGTAATTTTTATCAAATACCACATTTGTTGTAAATATTCTTGCAGGTTTTGAAAAACCTGTAACTGCAATATCGCTAGCTTCAAAAGGCATTTGATCAATTGTTCCAGACATTTTTAATATTAATGTTCCTTCTGAATCATCTAAAGATGTTATTTTAATATTAGTTACATTAATGTTATCTTTTTGGAAAGGTTTTAAAATACCATAAGCACTATGTGCTAGACCTTTATTATGTCAATCATATATTTTAAGTACATCAGCATATTTGGTGCTTTTTAAGAAACCGTCTATATCTTGAGTATTTTTGTATTGCTCTAAAATATTATTTGACGGTGTCGTTGGTTCTTTGTTTTCTATATTTTTATCTGTTGTTTCAGGTTTTTCTGGTTGTTTATCATCTTTAATTTCAACTTTATCTTTCTTGGGATCTTTTATTGTATCCTTGTTGTCTTTTTTGTTATCTGAATTTGTGATAGTATTACATCCAACTATAGCAACCGAAGTTAATATTGAACTAGATAAAACTAAAGTAAATAAAATGTTTCTTATTTTCATTTATTCTCCTATTTATTAAAATGTTATCTAATTTTACTATGTTTATGTGATATTGCTAAAATTTAATGTATAAAACAAAAAGTACAGAACCAGATTTTAAATCTTGACCGTACTTTTTAATTTATAAAATTTATTTATTAATTATCTAAATTTGCGTTTGGAAAATTTATACCAGATTCTTTGTATAAATTTTGAATAGCTTTTTCTGCCTCTGATTTGTTTTTAAATTCTTTAGACATTTTTTTCGCTAATTTAGTAATTTCTGTTGTTAATTTAGCTGTTTTTAGAGCAGTACTTGCTATGTTTGTATATTTTTCTGGGTTTGCTAAGATATCATCTTTTAAGTTTTTTAATTGAATTAATTTTTCTTTTAATTCTCTTTTTAATGTTTCTAATTTAGTATTTGTTACTGGTTGTTTAACTTCTGGTTGTCCTGTTTCTGGTTTGGGATTATTATTTAAATTATCATTAGTTTCTAAATTATTTTTTGAATCTGAATTCTTACCATTAATATCAGGGTTATTTTCTGTTTCAGAACTAGAACATGAAATTGCAACTAATGGTAAAACTATAGGTGATGTTGCTAATGCCATGCTTGTTAATAATGTTTTAATTTTTTTCATTTCTTTCCTTTTAAATTGTATGTGTGTTTCAGTGTTGATTCAAGATTAAAACTTCATTAATCAACTGCTTTTATTCTAAAAAAAAAAAAAAAAACAAAACAAAAGATAATTCAAAAAAATGTAATTTTAAGAAAAATTCTCTTATTTTTTTGCAAAACAAAGCAAAACACCACTTAATAGTGGTGCTCATAGTAATTATTTAATTCTTAGGTTTGTTAGTAACTTCTTCGAAAATTGAAGCTCCAGCTGCAATAACTTTCGTAACATCTGCTAAGTTTGGTGGGATGATAATTTTCGTTGCTTTACCATTGGCAAGTTCTTTAAGTTGTTGAATTGCTTTAAGTTGTAAAATGTATGGATTTAATTTTGAGTTATTAATTAAATCTATTGCTTCACGTTCTCCTTCAGCTTCAAGAATGAATTTTTCTTTTTTCGCTTCTGCCTCAAGAATTGTTTCTTTCTTTTTAGCTTCAGCATTTAAGATGGTACTTTCTTTTTCCCCGCTTGCTTTAAGGATTAAACTTTGTTTAATACCTTCAGCTTCAAGAATTTTAGCTCTTTTATCTCTTTCGGCTTGCATTTGACGAATCATTGCTTCTTGAACTTCTTTTGGTGGTGTGATATTTTGAATTTCAACTCTGTTTACTTTAATTCCTCAACTATCACTAGCTTCATCAAGGATTCTTGTTAATTTAGCATTGATTATTTCTCTAGATGTAAGAGATTCATCAAGTTCTAATTCACCAATTAAGTTTCTTAAAGTAGTAGCTGTAAGCATTTCGATAGCGAAAATAGGTTTTTCAACTCCATATGCATAAAGTTTTGGATCTACTATTTTAAGATATACAACTGTATCAACTTTGATTGTAGCATTATCACGAGTAATTACACTTTGTGCCGGGAAGTCAAAAACTTTTTCCTTGCAATTGTCTCTGACGGCAATTTTTTCAATAACTGGAATAATCATGTGAAATCCTCTTTCAAGGATTTTTGTAAATTTACCAAATTTTTGAATTACGACAAACTGTGTTTCAGGTACAATTACGATTGATTTTGCAATTAAGAAAATAGCAAATATTAGTAATAGCACTCCGAAAATAATTAATATTATTTGTCATGCTTCCATATTTATCTCCTTTTAATATATTTGATAATAATATTATAAAACTTTTGTGCCTTTATAGTAGGTGTTCCATATTTTTTCACATTAAAAAATAAGTTGCATTGCAACCTATTTTTCTTCTTTTCAACGTTTTACTTCTGCGATACAGTCATCAATAACATTTTCGACTAAATCCATTGAATCAATCATAGCACCTGAGGCTCTTTCATGGCCCCCGCCACCTCATTTAACGGCAACGTTTCTAACGATTGGTCCATTTGATCTAAATTCTACACGTACACGTCCATCGTTTTCTTCTGTGAACTGTACTCAGAATGGATAACCATCGATGTTAGCGATTGAGTTAACACGAACTGATTCTTGTGGTGTTTTACCCATTTTCAATGTATCTTGAAGTGAATTTTGGATGTATGCTACACCATCACGTGTTTTAAGACTTGAAAGAAGTCATGAATTATATTTTAAATCATCTAATGTAACTTTAGCAAGGTTTCTGTGAACAAAATCAGCGTCTAATCCTGCTTCATAAAGTTCAGCGGCTAATTTTAAAGTTCTTGCTGTAGTGTTATTAAATAAGAATCTTCCTGAGTCTGTGTTAATTCCTAAGTAAAGTAAATTTGCTGCTCTAGGTGTAATTTTTCAATCATTAACAACAGCAATTTCTGTAACCATTTCATCTGCAGCTGAGTATGATGAATCAACTCAACGTACACAATCATCACCTAAATCATCATCATTTGGGTGGTGGTCAATACGGATAACTTGCTTAAAGATGTTTTTATCTAAAACTTCTCTACATTCGATTCTTTCTTTAAAGTTGGCATCAACAATAACACCAAGAGAGTTTTTAAGAACTTCATCACCTGGGATTTCATCCATTTTTAAATCTAAGAATGAAAATGAGCCTTTAGAATCACCGATTGTGTAAACTTTTTTATTTGGGAAGTTTGTTCTTAATAATTCTGCAAGTCCAAATTGTGAACCTAAACAATCACCATCTGGGCGAATGTGGTGGAAAATTACAATGCTGTCATATTTAAGTAATTCATCAGTAACTAATTTTAAATTTCCAATAACCATATATTATTTACTTTCTCATTTAACGATTTCTTCGTTTAATGCTTTAAGAACATCTTTTACTTGGTCTCATGATTGTAATGTTGCACCAGCGGCATTGTCGTGACCCCCACCGTTGTATAATCTTGCAACGTTGTTTACTAATGGTCCGTTTGAACGTAATCTAGCACGAATTGAACCATCTTCTAATTGGATGAATAATGCTCAACATGAGTTGTCTTCAATATTAGCTAATTCATTAACATATTGTGAAGCTTCAAATGAATCCATTCCATATTTAGCAAGAGTTTCTGAAGTAATTTCGTAGTATAAAACTCTTCCTTCTTTTTTGAATCCTGAAAGAATTTCTCCAACGATTTTAATTCCTTTGAATGTACGTTTTGATAATTCTCTTAAAATTTCAGATGGGTGGAATCCATTTTCCATTAAAAACGCAACTAATTTGTGTGTTCTAGCAGATGTATCAGGGTATAAGAATCTTCCTGAGTCTGTGTTAATTCCCAAGTAAATGTGTGCTGAAGCTTTTTGAGTAACTTTTCATTTAGCGTCATAAGCAATTTGTGCCACCATTTCTGCTGCCGCAACATAGTGTTCATCGATTCAGTTGTAATCGTAATCGATATCAGCTGAGTTAGGGTGGTGATCAATTCTAAGTTTTGCTGTTGTTCTGTTTTCATATAATAAATCTGAACATTCAATTCTGTCACCACTTGAAGCATCTAAAACGATTGCAAGTGAGTTTGTGAAGTCGATTTCATCGTATGAAACGAATTCGTATCCCATAAAGTCAAATAAACCATTGTTATTTCCAACTGTATAAACTTTTTTCTCTGGGTAGTTTGTTCTAATTAATTCAGCAAGTCCGAATTGTGATCCCATACAGTCACCATCTGGACGAATGTGGTGGAAGATAACAATGTTATCGTATTTTTCAATTGCATCAATTGCAACTCTTGAGTTTCCTATAAGCATAATATTTTCTCCTTTTTTATAATATAACTTGTATTTCACTAAGCATAAACATCTTATATTGTTTTGTGCTTTTCTTGGTTAATTTTAGTAATAGTTTCATCAAAATTCCTTTGGAATTCCTCTGAAAAAGTATTACTAATTATTATATAACTATTTATGTCATTACTTAATAAATCAATTTTTTGAAGTTCTTCATCACTAAGTGTTTCATTAGATGTTACTTGATCTAAAAAGTCTTGTACTTTTCTATAACTTGAATTATAGAAACTAATAAATTGTTTAATCTCGCTACTATTGTTGTAAATTAATCTCTTGGCAAAAGCTTCTGGCATATCTTTAAATTCTTCGGTTTGGTAGAAAATTGTTAATCACTTTAATAAAACGTTATTTCTAAAGTAGATATATATTTCTTTGAATTTTTCGGATAATTCAACAGTTGAATTAAATAAGGTTTTAATTACTGTTATTTTTTTAATATAGAACATATTATTTTCATTATTTGCTTTTTTCATTACATCAACTATTTGATTAATTAATTGATCAAACTTAGTAGGATCAGATTCTGTTGCATCTATTTCTTTTAAGACTTGGGCTAAGGCGTTTTGGTATTCTTTGTTCTTCTTAATGAATTCTTCAACTAGATCAGTGATATATCTTTTTGATTGTTGAAAAATAAATGAGTAATTTTTATTAATTGTTGATTTATCTTTTTCATTAGAAAGTCTACTAGACAACTCTTCATTAACATATTTGTAAAGTGAATTGTAGTTTGACATATTACGTTCATTAGCACCATAGATTATTCTATATGCTTCTAAGATATCGAAACGCTCTAGATTGTATAAAGATGGATCGGAATCTAATATTTTTTTAAATTCTAATGATCCTTGATATCTTGATTCTAAAATAGCTGAATAATCTAGATATTTTGAACCTAAACTTTCATTTTCAGAATCAACTGTTTTGTTAACATTTGAAATCTGATTTACAGTATTTTGGAATGCTGCTTTTAAATACTTGTAATAAGGTTTGTAATCGTTTTTATTATTCTCATTTAAATTATTATCTAGTTGTTTTAAGAACTCTTTTGAAGTCTCTAATCATGAATCAAATCTACCTTTTGGTGATTGTAAACATGAAACAGACATAGCTGGTAAGGTGATTATCGAACTAACTAAACCTAGTTTTAATAGGCTTTTTTTAATTTTATATTTATAAGTTTTATATGACATACGTAATTATTTTACCATATTTATTTTTTATATTAAAGTTTGTGGTTTCATTGATTAAATGATTCAATCTTGTTTTACTAAAACATCTATGTCCTAGTGTTATAAGTTCAGTATCAATATTAATAGAAAAAAATGCCCGTGGGCATTTCTTTTGTTTATTATTCACCGTCTCACATGAATGTTTTAGCGACTTCAACTGCTTTAGGATAATCTAGACTGTGACCACCATAAACGATTGTATTTCATGAACCATGTGTAGCATTTCCTGGGATGAAAATGTATGATTCTGAGTGATCTTCTTGTGTTCATGAAGGTGTTTCTGATGTTTTGTTAAATTTAACACCTTTTACATTTGTGTCCATGTTGAAGAATAATTTACCAAATTCATCTTGTTTTTCAATTGACTTTGTTAAATCTTCTAATTTGATTTTGTATGGACTTTTTGATTTTGTAAAGTCATCATTGAAATCTGAGATATCATCTCCAACTCTCATAACAACTTTGAATTGAATTTGTTTTCCATTAATATTGATTTTATTTTCGTTAATAAAGTTCATTCTTGTTTCTTTAGAATTTCTTTCTCTAGTTGGTGCTAAATATGGTTTTTCAGCAGATAAATCTACACCTCTCATTCATCATGAGAAATCGTTAATATATTTATCTTCTAAACCGATATTTTTAAGGTTTTGAATAGTACCTTCTAATTGCGTTAATTGTGTTCTGTTTGAGTTGAACATTACAACCCCACCTTTATTAAACACGTGTCTAATAAAGTCTAAAGCACCTTGTACTTCAGTTGAGATAGCTTTTGCTGTATATTTTTCAAATATTTTTTGACTATGTGTTTTTTGATTTACAAAAAGGTAGTTTTGGTATTTGAAATTATTAAGAACTGTTTCATCAATATCCATAAATGCAACAGGGATAAATTCGTCACCTTCTGTTTGATCAATTGTTACATTATTGTCATTTACATGCACTTTGTTTGTAACTGCATTAGGTTGTGTAATCATTTTATCGAAAGATATTTTTGCTAATTCATATGCTTGTCTTGTTGCGATGTGTTTATCTGCACTTAAAGAGTTTCAAATATTTGATGATGCAGTTGAGCCATATTTTGATGCTGGAGCACTTTCTGCTGCTCTCTTTTTGATACTTTCAATTGCAATATCTTTTTTGCTACTTTCTTTTTCTAATTCAGTAATTTTATCTTGTAACTCTTTTATTTTTGCTTTATCATCGTCAGATGTTTTTGAGACTTGACATGAAACTGCTGCTGTTAAAGCGAATAATGAGCTACCTGCTAATGCTGCAGGTAATAAGAATTTGTTGATTTTTTTCATTTCTCTCCTTAAATATTCTTGTATTAAATATTATAAAAGAAAGTTTTACGTTGTTGTTATTGTTTCCACATTTTCCACAAAAAACCACTCACAATATGCAAGTGGTTATATTTTTAAATAGAACTTTTATTAGTTTAGTAAAAATTATTGTGCTGGTGTTGCATCAGTAGCAGGTTTTGGAGCTGGACCTTCTCACATTCAAGTTTTCATTTTTTCAATTGCTCCATCGTATGATACGTAAGCATCAAGAACGTTTTTAACTCATGTTCCATAACTTTCGTTTCCTGCAATTAAAATGTATGATTCTGCGTGATCTTCAGCTTCTCATGTTTTGCTTGTTGGGTTGTAGTAAACACCCATTAATGCCGGGTCTAAGTTTCCAAATAATTTACCATAGTTGTTTGAATCTTTGTTTAATTCAGCAATAATATCTTCTGCAGAAATTGCTTTCTTTCTACCTTCTGGTTTGCTTTTTGAGAAGTTGTCATTGAAGTCAGAAATATCGTCTCCAATTCTCATTACAACTTTGAATTGAATTGGTGTGCTATTATTGTTAATATCAATTTTTGTTGTATTAACTCTTTTCATTCTTTCTTCTTTAGAAGATTTTCCATTTGTTGTGTCTCATGGTTTTTCAGCAGATGCATCTACACCTTTCATTCATCATACTCATGATGGCATGTATTTTTCATCATAACCGAATTTTTTAAGATTTTCAATTGTACCTTGTTTTTCAGTAGCTTGTTGACGGTTTGAGTTGAACATTACAACCCCACCTTTCGATCATACGTATTTCATAAAGTCTACTGCGCCGGCAATGATTTTTGATGAAGCAGATTCAACAAATTCTGTTCATTCTTTTGGATCAAATCCTACATTTTTAACAACATTGTAGTTTTGGAAGTTGAAGTTGTTTAATACTGTATCATCAATATCCATGAATACAACAGGAATGAATTTTCCTTCTGTTGGAGCTGTAACAGTAATTGTATCTCCAACTTGTACTTTATCTAATTCAGCATTAGTTTGTGTAATCATTTTGTCAAATGCATCTTTAGCGAATCTGTATGTTTGTAATCCCATAACAGTTTTTTCACTTGAGAATGAGTTCCATAAATCAGAAGTGATTTCTGTTGCGAATCCTCTTTCTGTTGTTAATCTTGCTTTATCAGCTTCAAGTGTAGCTTTTTCAGAAGTTAATGTAGCAACTTGGCCTTCAAGAGTTGTTTTTTCACCACTAAGTGTTGCGATTTTTCCTTCAAGTTCAGCGATTTTTGCGTCTTTTGCACCATCTGTTATTGGAGTAGTTGGTTCAACTTTTTCAGTTTTAGTTGTTTCAGTGTTTCCACAAGCAACCATTGATAATGGCATAATAACTGAAGTTGCACCTGCAACTGGTAAAATGTATTTAATAATTTTTTTCATTTATAGTTCTTCCCTTTAATTTTTGATGTTTGTGGTAACTTTTCCACACCTTTATATTATTCTTATTTTTGAGATTATTTAATATTTTCACAATATTTATGAAAAAAATTCCACAATTGAAACAAAAGAGTATTTTTTGAACTTTTTTATAGGGTAAAAGTTAGGAAAAAACACCTGAATGTTAGGTGTTTGCTATTATAATAATTCAATTCCTTTTTCAAGCATCTCTTCACGGTACTCTTCAGGCCAGTGACTTGCTTGAACTTCGCCAATATGTGCTTTTTCAAGTAGAAACATACTTACGCGACTTTGACCAATTCCCCCACCAATTGTGAGTGGTAATTTGTTTGTAATAATGTTCTTATGATATGGTGATAACTCAATTACTTGATCTTTGGTTAAACCGCTTTGTGAAACAATTGAATTTTGATCAACTCTGATTCCCATTGAAGATAATTCAATTGCATCATCTAAAACTTTTGAGTAAACAATTAAATCACCATTAAGGTTTCAATCATCATAATCAAATGCACGTTGTGAGTGAATTAAACCAGAATCTAATTTATGACCAATTTGGTAAATGAACACTGCACCGTGTTCTTTTGCAATGAGTCTTTCTCTTTCTGAAATTGTTTTATTTGGATATAAGTTTTCTAATTCTTGTGCACTAATAAAGAAAATATCTTCTGGTAATTCATCTTCAAGTTGATAATATGTTTCTTTTAAGATTCTTTTTGTATCTTTCAGAACTTGATAAATTTTTCTAACAGTTTTCTTAAGGTAATCTAAGTTTCTATCTTTTGCTAAAATTACTTGTTCTCAATCTCATTGATCAACATAATATGAGTGAAGTGCATCTAAATTTTCCATTTTACGAATGGCATTCATATCTGTATATAAGCCTTCATAAGGAAGAAAGTTATATTTTTTAAGTGCATCACGTTTTCATTTAGCTAATGAATGAACTACTTCTAATCTTTCTTGATTTTGGTGATCTAAGAATCAAACCGGTTCTTCACCACATAAACCGTCATTTAAACCTGTTTTTTGCGCCACAAATAATGGAGCAGTTGCACGAGTTAAATTAAGGTGTTTTTTAAGTTCTTCTTGGAAAATTAATTTTAAATCTTGAATAGCACTTTGTGTTTGTCTAATGTTTAATTTCGAATGGTACATAATATTCTCTCTTATATTTCTATATCGTTAAATATGTCTTCGATATCTTCATCATCAATTACACCTTCATCTTCGATATAGTAATTATTTTGTGTTTCTTTTAGTGTAACTATATAAGCCCCACCATTGTTGAAGATACTATAATTATAATTATTTTTTTCTAGTAATGATTCAAGTGCGGCTTTTAAGGCACCCGTTCCATTTCCTGTAATAAAGGTAATTGAAGATATTTTATGATTATCTAATTCATATAATTGATTAACTACTTCAATCATTGCTTCTTCGGTTCTTAGACCGTGTAAATCTACTGTTCTCATCTTTGAATTTTAACTCCTGATGATTTCATAATTTCTAATGCACTTAAATGTGCTTTTTTAGCTGGATGTTCTTTAGTATCAAATGTTGCAACGGCATCATCTAATACAATAACTTGTTTATCTGAATTAATTTTATTTAAGAATGTTTTTAATGTTATTGCAAGGTTTAAAATGCATATATCAGTGCAACAACCTACAATAATAAATTCATTGTATTGTTCTCATAGAGATGAAGGTAAATCTCAAAAGGCATTTGTTGTGTTTTTATAGTAAATTTTATGTGCGAATTGTTTAAGTTCATCTACAATTTCAGATTCATCTGTTCCTGCTAGACAATGTTCTGGATAATATTTCATTTCTAAATCATTTTCTGAATGATGATCTGAAACGAATATTGTATCATCGTGATTTTCAATAACGTTTTTAATTGTTGGAATAATTTCACCAATATTTTTAGATGCTAATGGACCGTGTTTTATAAATCCATTTAACATGTCTACTACTATAACTAAGGGTTTATTATTCATTAACTTCCCTTTGACAATTTGGACAATAACTTGTACCACGACCATTTGGTGCATTGTCTAATCTCACTTTAACAATTTCTGCACGTTTACATGTACGACATGTTTTACCTTGACGATTATATACATTTAAGTAATGTTGATATGAACCCACAACACCGTTCACTGAAGTGTAAGTTTGAACGCTACTTCCACCTAGTTCGATGCTCTTGTCCATTATTTTTTGAGCTATGTTCAAGAGTTCTTTGAGTTGCTCTTTAGATATTAAATTACATTTTGTCATTGGATATATTTTAGCTAAATGTAAAGTTTCATCAGCATAAATGTTCCCTATTCCAAGTACTAAAGATTGATCAAGTAATATTTTTTTAATGCTTACTCTTTTCTTTTGTGTTTTGGCATATAAAGCATCAACATCAACTTCACCCGGAAGATGTGCTAGGTTTTTTATAGTATATAAATCTCTAGTGTCGTCTTTTTCAATAATATCAAACGCACCAAACATACGAGCATCATTATAAATCATTACTTTATCATTATTTAAATATCAAAATACATAATCATGTAATAATGGATTTTTTCTACGTTCTTTAACTTGTGCATAGTTATAAATGAAATATTTACCTGACATTCTTAAGTGTGAAATCACTCTAATTTCTGTATCTAAGTAAAAAACTATGTATTTACCAATGTTTTCTATTTTTGTAATTGTTGTATCTTCAAAAATTTCTTTGAAGTGTTCAACTGTTGTATTTTTAATTAATTTGTCTTTTAAAACTTCAACTGTTATCACTTTTGAACCTGGAATAATTTTATTCAATGTGTTAGTAACAGTTGTGACTTCTGGATATTCTGGCATTTTACCCCTTATGCATTCTTAATTGATTTAATTATTTCTATAACATTTTTAATACTTGTTGACATTATTTGCTTATATCCAAGCATTTTTAGTGCTTCACGTGCTAATTCTTCATCATTGTTAAAAAGATTTAGTCTTTGTGATTTAGAACATAAATCAATTCATTCTTTTATGTGTAAATTGTTGTAATCACGTTTAAATCCTAATGGCGATTTTTTAAATGTGATTTTTGAATTTTCTTGATCTTTTTTAATGTAGAAATTATTTTCAAGTTCAAATCTATTTGTTTTTTCAATATTTTCATGAGCAGATGGAAATGGTTTATTTAAGATGAATTCAACTAATTTTTGGAATTCTTTCTTATCAATTACGTTCAATTCATCTGCTAAAATTTCGAATTTTTCATTATATGCTCTATGACTTTTAATTCTTGAAATATCTACAAGAAAGTCAAATTCGTCTTCAAAATTTGTTTCATTATTATTTGATAAATCTTTTTCAATAACCACTGTATTATTTAACATGTTTGATTCAATGTTATTGTTTTTTAAAAAATTCATTAAATTATCAAGAACTATTTGTTTGTTTTTAATTCATTCAGTTGTTCAAATTCTGAATATTTTTCAACCTCTATTTTTAAGTACTTCATTTTTTGAGTAGTCACTATCTCTAAGAATTGGTGATTCAATAAATGTGTTTCCATCTATTTCAATACCGATTGAATCTTGGTTTAAATTTTCACTAATTAAAGCAAGGTTAATTTTTAGGTTAGAATTACCTACATTAGCAATTGGACTGTAGTTTTTGCTTATAAGGTAGTTATAAACTTCTTTTTGAATGTTAGATGTAAATAAATTTACATCATGTAATTTTTGTTTATCCGATTTATTATTTTCAGCTAAGTAAAGAAGATTTTGCATGAAATATAAACCTTTTGAAGAATTTGATTTGATATTAATATCATTATGTTTTAGTGATGAAACTACAAAAAGAGTTTCCTTGGCACGAGACATTGCGACATTAATACGTTTATAACCATTTTTTTGGTTAATTGCTCCAAAGTTCATTGAAACTTTTTTAGTTGTTGGATTTGGACCAAATCCCACTACAAGAATAATGATATCTCTCTCATCACCTTGAACGTTTTCAATGTTTTTGATAAAGAATTTTGTTGGTGAATCATGTGAGACAAATTCTTTCATAGAGTTTTGATTTGCAACAAATTGTCTAAGTTTTGTATCTAAGTAGTTTGCCATTTTGATGTTCATTGTAATAACACCAACTGTTTTTGATGTTCCAAATTTCTTTTGAATTTGTTTTAACTTTTTAAGTACAGTATCAACATCAATGTCATTTTTGCCATCTTCATAATATCCTTTTGAGTAAACTAAATGTAATCCAGAATAATCATCATTAAGTCTAGATTCTGGGAATGAAATTAAGTTATTGTTATAAACATTGATATTAGATGGTTGGATTAAAGACTCGTATTTAGAACGATAGTGTCATTCTAAATTTATATTTTTCATAAATGATGCAGCAGAATTTAAAACTGAATCATAGGCATCGATGTCATAAATTGTTGCTTCTTCTTCGTTTTCATCATCAAAAATTTGTTCTTCAAAGAAGTTTGTAGGTGGCAATTGTTCTGAGTCCCCACAGATGATGTATTGTTTTGCTCTAAGAATTGAAGTTAAAGCATTTTCTGTTTTTATTTGTGAAGCTTCATCAATTATTAAAACATCAAAATCTTGTTCTAAGTCGCTTAAGTAGGTTGAAACTGATAGCGGTGACATCATTCAACATTTTTTAATACCTAAAATAACATTACCTGCTTCAGAAATAATTTGTTTAATTGACTTGTGTTTTCTTGATTTAGCTGCTTCAGCACGAAGAACTAAAATACCATTTTCATCACCTTTAAAATTAGGCAATGATTGAGCACATGCATCAAGTGCATTAGTAATTGAGAGCGTAATTAATTTTCTTAGATCAGTTTGAAAATGTTTATGAATTTCATTAAGACTTGATAAGTCTTGATTCAAGTTGTTTTCTTTTAGAATGTTAGTAATTTGTCAATTTAAATAACTTGATTTAAACGTATTGACAAACTTATCTTTATAACCTTTTGTCTCTAAGGCATTGATGAATTCGGTTAATTGATATTCACTTAATTTATTGTACGTAATTGTTTTGTTTAATAAGACAAAGCCATTTTTCTCATTTGCAATTAAATCATCAATGAATGCTAAAACTTCATAATAATTTTTGTGAGCAAAATCATAGTTGAAATTATTTTTTAAGAACTCTAAATTTTCATTAATTAAATTTAATAAATTTATCGATTCATGAAGTGAATTATTTGAAATTGGAGCTGTATCTTTTGTATAGTTAATTGCATAAATAAATTCACTATTATTAAATTTTTCACTTAAATGTTTAAGGTTTGAAACTAAGTTTGAAATTATTGTAATTTTATCTAGATCAAAACTAAATGTCAATTTGTCTAAAATAGGTTGACAATTTTCGAAATATGAATTTACTTTTTTAAGTTTTTTAAGTGTCTTTTTAACTTTTTTGTAACTATCCAATTTGAAGTACTGACTAATTTCAAAACCTTTAAGTGACTTAAGTTGATGCTTAAATTTCTTATTGAACAATCTTTTGAATTTACCTGGTGCATTTTTAATAAAGTTACTTAAAGTCTTAATATTGCTTTGATTTTGATGATATGTAACATCATTATTTTTGTAGATTGATTTAATCTTGTTGTAATTTTTTTCAACTTGTTTTAAGTATGAGAGTTCATTTATAAAACTAAATTCGTTTTTCTTTAATCATTCAGTCTCATTAAGTAAAATTAATACATTTTCGACTTTTGTAATTTCACTGAATAAGTCGTTGTTTTTATCGAGTATTAAATCATTATTACCTAATAAATAATTCATTTGTGCAATTGCTGTTTTTAACTGTGATATAGATGTAAAAACATCAGAGAATTGTTTATCAGAAGAGTAATTATACTTGTGTCAATTATTCTCTTGAATTTTATTTGGATAATTTTTAAGGTTTTGATATTTCTTGATTAAGTCAGTGATTTCAATGAATTCTGTATTGTTATAAACACGCTTAAAGTGGAAGTTATTAAAACCTTGATTAAAATCTGTGATTTCAAGATACATATTTACAAGATCAAATAAAGTAATGCTTTGGTCATTATTATTAACTAATATGTTTTTGTATTTTTCAATTTTGTCTGTGTAATTTTTAATACTTTGACTAATTTGAGTTTTTTCAACTTCATTGATAAAACGAAGGTTTTTCGCTATCTCATAGTCATGTAAGATATTTGAAGAAAAGTTTGAATAATTAATTTCGGTAGAATGTAATCTTAAAAGAAATTTATCTAGTTCTTTTGATTTTAAAGTGTTGTAAACTACATCAACAGCTGCATTTTTTTCTGCAACAAATAAAACCTTTTTACCACTAGATATAAGCTCAGAAATAATGTTTGAAATGGTTTGAGATTTACCGGTTCCAGGAGGACCTTGCAATACAAAACTATTACCTTTAATTGCTGCTTGAATCGCTTTTTCTTGTGTACTATCTGATTCTAAACAATGGAAATAATTAAAATAATCAATGTTATTAATTTCATCATTTGTAGGTAAATCAAAGTCAAAGTTATTGATTTGTTTACCAATAATTTGTGAGTAAAATGGCGATTTAGTTAACTTGTTTTTATTTTTAATTAAATCATTGTACATTGAGATTCTTGAAAAAGTGAATATTCCTAAATATCAGTTGTTTTTGATATTTAACTCAAGTTTGGTTTTATTAATTTTTGTTAAATGTTTAAGTAAAACATCAAGTGCTATTTTTAGATTATCTAAGTTTTTTACATCATTTAATAATTCAGTTGCATATGAAGTTGCATCAATATTTCATTCATTTTTTAATTTATAAAATAGTGATTGATTGATTTCAATATTATTAAAATCAACATGCAATAAGGTGTGGTCGTATCTATCATCTTCAAAATGTACTGGTAATAAGAAAATAGGTGAATTAATTTCATTATTTTCACGGTCTTTTCATTCTAAAATTCCAAATGAAATATTTAAAATGTTTACACCAGTATCTTCAAGTGAAAGACGATTGCTTTTTGAAAATTTATCAATTAATTTTGCAAAATCCTTTTGTGGAATTTTTGATGTGAAAATTGTATTGTGATCTATTTTGTTTTTTGCTTTATATTCTTTTAAATCATAAGAGAATGATTCGTCTTTTGTGACTATGTCATAGATATTTAAGTATTTTTCGCTTTTTAAGTTAATTAGGTTATTTTTTAAACTTGTATCAAGTAGTTTATTAAGTATTTTTTCAAACATATTTCTCCTTCTATATTATTTTATAGTTTTTCATTGATTAATTTCAAAATTAATGGAGTAAAATTCAAACATGAAAAAGTATGATGATATTTTCATTTGCACAACCGATACTGTTCCAGGTATCGGTGGCCCTGTAAATAATGAAACTTTAGAATTAATTTATACATTAAAAAAACGTCCATTAAATAAGAAAGTTATTATCCTAGTTGGTTCAATTGAGCAAGCTCAAAAATTTGCTCAATGAACTAATGAAGCTACCGAATTAGCAAAACAAAAATGACCCGGAGCTGCGTCAATTATTGTTAATGACCAAGGCTTTAGAATGCCTAATAATCAACTTCTAATAGACTACTTATTAAAAAATGGACCAATATATATGTCATCTGCAAACATCTCAGGAGAAAGTGTTATTGATATTAAAAATGCTCATTTAGTCTTTCCTGAAGTTACAAAAATTTATGATTTCGGTCCTGGATCAGGACAACCAAGCACAATTTATAACCTAGATACTAATGAAATAATTACTAGAAAATAGTCTTTTTCAGTTTTAAATCACAAAAAAGCATTATTTTTCTAAATATTCAGACCAAGTTGGCTACTTGGTCTGATTTTATTTTTATTATTAATAATAAAAGGTAGTTTTTAATATATTAAGTAGTAAAATATAATTGACTATTCTAAAAGTCCAATTGTCATATATTTGTGATAATTCAAATAAACTAAAATTTAATTTTAAAAAGGAGAAATTATGACACCACACATTAGTGCAAAACAAGGCGAAATTGCTAAAACAGTTATTATGCCTGGTGACCCATTAAGAGCGAAATTTATCGCTGAAACATACTTAGACCCAGGATTCAAACTTGTTAATACAGTTAGAAACATGTTTATGTTTACAGGAACATACAAAGGAAAACCAGTTACAATCGCAGGAAGCGGTATGGGATGTCCATCAATCGGAATTTACTCATACGAATTATTCAAATTCTACGATGTAGATAGAATTATCCGTATCGGATCAGCAGGATCATACTTAAAAGATCTTGGATTATATGAAGTTGTATTAGCTTCAGAAGCTATTGCTGACGGAGATGCATTCAGAAGATTAGCATTAGGTAAAGAAGGAAACATTGCTTTACCATCAGCAAAATTAAACGAAGAAATTAAAGCTATTGCAGCAGAAAACGGAACACCATTAACAGTTGGTAGAGTTCACTCATCAGACGTATTCTACTCAGCAGTTCCTCGTGATGAAAGAATTGCTTCAACAGAAGCTCTTTGTGTTGAAATGGAATCATACGCATTATTTACAAATGCTGAAGCAACAGGTAAAGAAGCTGCTTGTTTATTAACAATTAGTGATAACTTAATTACAGAAGAATTAACTACAGCAGAAGAACGTCAATTCGCATTCACAAAAATGATGGAGATTGCTCTTAAATTAGCTAGATAATATTATGCGTGTAGTAGATATTATTGAGAAAAAACGTTTAAATAAAGAATTAACAAATGAAGAAATTAAATTCTTAATTAATTCATACGTTAAAAACGAAACACCAGATTATCAAATGAGTGCGTTTTTAATGGCTGTTATGTTTAATGGAATGAACTCTAGAGAAATTGCAACAATGACAAAATACATGATGCACTCTGGAGAAGTTATGGATCTTTCTGCTATTCCAGGTATCAAAGTTGACAAACACTCAACAGGTGGAATTGGGGATAAAACTACATTAGCAGTAGCACCAATCGTTGCTGCATGTGGGGCTCCAGTTGCTAAAATGAGTGGTCGTGGACTTGGACACACAGGTGGAACAATTGATAAACTTGAATCAATCCCAGGTTTCACAGTGGAATTAACAGAAGAACAATTCATTGACCAAGTTACAAAACACAACATTGCAGTTATTGGACAAAGTGCACAACTTGTGCCAGCTGATAAAAAACTTTATGCTTTAAGAGACGTTACAAGCACTGTTGAATCAATTCCTCTTATTGCATCATCAATTATGTCTAAGAAATTAGCAACAGGTTCAAATGCTATTTTATTAGATGTTAAATGTGGTAATGGTGCTTTCATGAAAAACATTGATAGCGCTAGAGACCTTGCTCGTACAATGATTAGCATTGGAAAAGAATTAAATGTTGATGTTAGAGCAGAAATTACAAATATGTCAAGACCAATTGGTCGTGAAATTGGAAATAAAAATGAAGTTCTTGAAGCTATGTGAACATTACAAGGCAAAGGACCTCAAGATTTCAATGAATTAGTATATTCATCATGTGCAACAATTTTAGAACAAGCTCAAATTGCACAAAACCATGAAGAAGCTTTAGCTATGGTTGATGAAGCTGTTAAATCAGGACGTGCTTTAAATAAATTCTTCGAATTTGTTAAAGTTCAACACGGAGATGTTGAAGCACTTAAATCACCTTCATTCTGAAATCCAAAATATAAATTAGAAGTTATTGCTGAAGAAGAAGGGTTCTTAGAAATCTTTGGCGCATTAACATTCGGTATTGTTTCAATGAAACTTGGAGCAGGTAGAAAAACAAAAGAAGATTCAATTGATTTTGAAGCAGGTATTACACTTAACAAAAAAACAAATGAATCAGTTGTTAAAGGTGATGTATTATTCACATTATACTCATCAAACCCAATTGATCCTGAACTTGTAGACGAGTTAAAACAAGGATACAAATTCAACCCACAACCAGTCGAAAACCAAATTATTTTAGATAAATTAAAATAAAATAAGGAGTTATTAAATGAACTACAACAAAATGATTGACCACACATATTTAAAACCAGAAGCAACAAAAAAAGACATTGATAAATTAATCGATGAAGCTATTAAATATGATTTCAAAACAGTTTGTGTAAACTCATCATGAGTTAAATATGCAGCAGAAAAATTACAAGGAACAGGAATTGGTGTTACATCAGTTGTTGGTTTCCCTCTTGGTGCAATGATCACACAAGCAAAAGCACACGAAACAAAATTAGCTATTGAACACGGTGCTGAAGAAATCGATATGGTTATTAACATTGGTCGTTTTAAACAAGGTGACTACGAATATGTTCTTAACGACATTAAAAAAGTTAAAGAAGCATGTGGATCACACGTATTAAAAGTAATTATCGAAACAGCTTTATTATCAAAAGATGAAATTGAAGAGGCAACAAGAATCGTTATGAAATCTGGCGCTGAATTCATTAAAACATCAACAGGTTTCAGCTTTAGAGGTGCTAACTTAGATGATGTTAAAACAATGAAAGCAATCTGTGGTGATACATTATTAATCAAAGCAGCTGGTGGAATTTCTAACATGGATGATTTAATTAATATGTACAATGCAGGAGCAACACGTTTCGGAACATCACGTTCAGTTGCTATCGTTGAAGGTAAAGAATCAAAAGGTGGATACTAATTCTTTAAATAATTAAAATGCCTTCGGGCATTTTTCTTATAACCTTTTTACTGCAAAAATTGCAAAATAAAAAAGATAACACACTCAAACTGTTGTGTTACCTATCAAGCATTTTTATCTTGTTTTATTTATTTGTATTCGTATTTTTTATTAGCGGTTGGCGGGGGTTAAAGGAATCGAACCCTTATTCTCAGTTTTGGAGACTGCTGCATTGCCATTATACTAAACCCCCGGCTCCAACCTTTATTATTATACAACAATAGCGAATTTTTATGTGAATTTATAGGGTTATTTTATGGAAACTTTCCACATTGAAATAAATACCCTATTTTTTGCAAAAATGCTCTAAAAAATAAGGTTTTTAGGATTTTTTATTACAAAAAACTCTCATTATTAAAATGAAAGTTTGAATTTAATTATTTCTCAGAAAAAATTTTTTATTTTCCAAATTTAAAATGACAAATATCTCCATCTTTCATGATGTAGTTTTTACCTTCTGAACGAAGTTTACCTGCATTTTTAGCACCTTGCTCACCACCGAATTCGATAAAGTCATCATATGAAATTACATCTGCTTTAATAAATTTCTTTTCAAAATCAGTATGAATTACACCAGCACATCTTGGCGCAGCTCAACCTTTGTGGTAAACTCAAGCTCTTGCTTCAATTTTACCTGCTGTAAAGTATGTTTCAAGGTTAAGTAAGTCAAATGCTTCACGTGTTAAAACATCAAGACCGCTAACTTCAATACCATACATATTTAATAATTCCATTTTTTCTGCTTCATCTTCAACTGCTACAAGTTCAGATTCAAGTTGCACACAAATTGGAATGATTTTTTCATTATCTTTAAGTGAATCTTTAAGTGCTTTGAAATTTTTATCATTTTGATAATCTGCAAATTGTTCATTACTTAAATTTGCTACATAAATAATTGGTTTAAAAGTTAATAGATGGCAACCCTTAATGAATTTTTGTTCTTTCTCATCTAATTCAACATCTCTAACTGGTTGATTTGCTTCTAATGCTTTTTGAACTTTTTGTGCAGCATTATACTCAATAATTCCATCTTTATCACCACTTTTAGCTTTTTTAGCAACACGATTAATAACGTTAGTAATTGTTTCTAAATCTGCAAGCATTAATTCGTAGTTAATAACATCTTTATCTCTAACTGGATCTACGGAATTAGCTACGTGCATGATGTTTTTATCTTCAAAACAACGCACAACATGGATAATTGCATCAACTTCACGAATATTTGCAAGGAACTTATTACCAAGTCCTTCACCTTTTGAAGCACCTTGCACAAGTCCGGCAATATCAACGAAATCAAATGTTGCTCAAACAATTTTATCTGGGTTGATAATTTTAGCAATTTCAACTAAACGTTTATCAATTAATGGTACTGATGAAATATTTGGTTCAATTGTTGTGAAAGCATAGTTACTTGCTTCTACTTGTTTTTTAGTGATAGCACTAAATAATGTACTTTTACCAACATTAGGTAATCCTACTATTCCTGCTTTTAATGACATATAAACTCCTTAAGGTATTTATTTATTAATAAATAAATGACTATATGAATTTTACCAAAACAATAGTTTAAATTTGTTAAAATATTTACAAGATTGAGGAGCATAGAAATGGAATTAAAAAATCATAAATTAAGTGGTTGATATAACCTATATTCAAGTGAAAAAATAGTAAATATCGACTTCGATGATTTCATTAGAAATATTGACAACGAATTTCCGGGTGGAAGTTTTTATAATTTACCTCAAACAGATTATAAATCACTAATTTTTAAGTCTCAAAATAGCTATGGTTATGAGAATTTAAACATTTACACACTACTTTCAATAATTAATATTTTAATGAAGCAAGAAAAACGTGGATTATTTGGTACTAGACGTAAAAAGATTCTTTTTGTTGTTTCAGATCAAAGTATTTTCGATGAAAGAACTAAAAATGCAGTAATCAGATTTCTAAACTTAAAACATCATGTTTATAGTTTTACTAATAAGTGTGTAAATGAATTTATCATTGATTCAACTATTGATAGTATGCATTTAGATTATGGGTTTTATTTAAGTTATGATCAAGTAAATGGAACTTATCATTTAAAGATATATCGTGACAAAAACATCATTGAGCAAGATGAATTAGAAAAAATCAAACATGAATTATTAAAACATCAAAAGAATTTTATGCTCTCACTAAAAAATGATTTTATTTCGCTAAATGTGGATAAAGTTATTGACGTAGCTTTAACTAAGTCTTTAAAGCGCTTTGAAAATAAAACTTATCAATTCAAAAACGAAAACAACTTTAATGTTTATACAATGATTGATGATAATTTAACAGAATACATTTTGAATCGTTTTTTTACAAGAAGTAATATTAAATATTTAAAACTAAGTCCTTTATTGAATAAAGATTTACTTGGTAATTCAAAACTTGCTTTCTTAAAGTGGTTAAGACGCACAAACTATAAAGCAGATATCATTTTAATTATTGATAAAATAAACAACATTAAACTTATTGTAAGAACTAAAAAGACTTATTTAACACTTAATGAAGATCAAATAGCTTACTTGTACATTAATAGTGAATATTTACATTGAAAACAAAGTGGTCAATTAGAAAATACTAACTTCATTATTCCGGTTGATGCAAGTGAGATAGTGATTAATTTACTTAAGATTTTTAAAATCGATTATTCCTATGAGAATGATCCAAAAGACATAAATAATGTTATTTTCAGTTACAACAGAAGCAGTTTTTCAAACTCTACAGATCATAAGTTAAACTATGAGAATTTCAACTTCTTATTTAACTTGCTTTTTGCTTTAAGAAACTATAAAGACAATAATAACTTATTTACCTACAAGATATCTAAAATGGAAGAAACTATTAAAAATTTATATACAGAAATCAGTTATATAAACCGTGATTTAGACCTAACTCAAGAATGATTAAAAACACTATATGGTAGAGACAAATATTCAAGAAAACTTTTAATCAGTAGCATTGAAGATATTAATTTTGATAATGGGAAAATGTTATATTTAGCAAAATTCAAAATTAAGTCTAAATTTGCTGAGACAACCATTTTTGTTTCATATAACAAAATGACTAAGAATATTGAATTTAAATATGAAAGTCGTATAAAACAAAAAACAGGACTTTGATTAATTCAATACTTCTATTTCCTAACTCTAAAAAACAAAATTGAACGTATTTATAAGCGTGAATTAGCTAGATTAAAGAAGTAACAAAAACAAGATAACTAAAAAAAACAATGGAGTATAATTTACAATATAAATTATAACTACACAAAAGAAGGTAAAAATGATTAATAAAATTAAAGGAACTAAAGACTTTTCAACTATTGAATATATGATTAAAGACTTTGTTACTAATGCATTTGAATCAGTTATTGCAAGACATGAATATAAAATGATTGAAACACCAATTTTAGAACAAAGTTCATTATTCAAACGTTCAGTTGGTGATTCTGAAATTGCTAAAAAAGAAATGTATGAATTTGTTGATAAAGGTGAACGTGAAATTGCACTTCGTCCAGAAGGAACTGCAAGCTTTGTACGTGCTTTAATTGAAAACAAATGATATACACAAGATAATCTTAGATTTGCTTATTGTGGTCCAATGTTTAGATATGAACAACCACAAAAGGGTCGTTATAGACAATTTTATCAAGCAGGTATTGAATTTGTTGGTGAAAAAAATTATTTACATGACGTTGATGTAATTTTAACTGCAGCAGATTTACTTGATGTATTTAACGTTGAATATGAGCTCCAAATTAATTCAATTGGTGATGAAACATCAAGAAAGAACTATGAGCATGCGTTAAAAGAATATTTATTACCATTTAAAGATCAATTATCATCAATTTCACAAGAAAGATTAGAAAGCGGTAGAGTGCTTAGAATTCTTGATGATAAAGTTGATTCAAAACATGACTTTATTAAAAATGCTCCAAAAATTCATGATTATTTATCAGATTCATCTAGAGAATATTTTGAATCAATTTTAAAAATGCTTGATAAATTTGAAGTATCATACAAAGTTTCTGATGAACTTGTACGTGGTTTAGACTATTATGATGAAGTTGTATTTGAATTTGTTTCAACTGATAAAAATGTTGGTTCTCAATCAACATTAATCGGTGGGGGAAGATACTCAAACTTAATCTCTGAATTAGATGGTCCAAAAATTTCAAGTGTTGGATTTGGATTTGGTGTTGATCGTTTCATTGATTTAATTAGAGAAAACTTCGTGGAACAAACAAATGTTGAAGAAGAATTACGTCAAGTTGATGTGTATATTGCGATGAGCAATGATCAAGAAAATGTTGATTATGCATTTTATTTAACAAATCAACACTTAAGAACATTTTTCTCAGCAGATTGCGAATTTGACTTAATCAAAAGTAAAAAAGTATTTGACAAAGCTCAAAAACGTGGTGCAAAAGTTTTAATTTATGATGATAAATTCCTTGACAAAAACCTTCTTTGTGCAAAATCATTAAAAACAAAAGATAAAATTATCTTTTCTAAAAATACACAAGGTATTGCAGATTTATTTGAATTCATTTTAGATAATTGTGCAGATGACTTAGATGTTGAAATTGAAGAAATCGAAGAATATATTGATGAATTGGCAGGTGCAAATGAATAAAACAATTAACAATAATCAACTTAGATTAAGTGACGAAGGTAGAACTGTTACTTTATATGGTTGAGTAGCTAATAAACGTCGTTTTGGTGAATTGAACTTTGTTGATTTACGTGACAAATACGGAATTACACAATTAGTTTTCAATACACCAATTCACTTTACAAAGGAATCGGTATTAGAAGTAGTTGGTAAAGTTGTAAAACGTAAAGACATCAACCCTGATTTACCTACTGGAGAAATTGAAATTGCTGTTGATGAATACAAAGTTTTATCAACTTCAAAAGATCAATTACCATTCCAAATTAGAGATGATATTGAAGTTAAAGAAGAATTACGTTTAGATTATAAATTCCTTGATTTACGTAGACCAATAATGCAAAAAACACTTAAATTAAGAAATGATATTTTATTTGCAATTAGAGAATACTTACAATCAGAAGATTTCACAGAAATTGAAACACCTATTTTATCAAAAGCAACACCAGAAGGAGCTAGAGACTTTTTAGTACCTACTCGTAATGGTAAAGATATGTTCTTTGCACTTCCACAAAGCCCACAACTATTCAAACAATTATTAATGATTTCAGGATTTGAAAGATATTATCAAATTGCTAGATGTTTTAGAGATGAAGATTCAAGAAAAGATCGTCAACCTGAATTTACTCAATTAGATATTGAAGTAAGTTTTATGGAAGTTGAACAATTCCAAAGTTATATTGAAGGTTTATTCAAACACTTTATGAAAAAAGTTATGAATGTAGATCTTCAAGTTCCATTTGAAAGAGTAAAATACGATGACTGTATTCGTGATTATGGAACAGATAAACCTGACTTTAGATATGAAAATAAAATTACTACAATTGAAGACTTTTTAAACAATAGTGACTTTAACATAATTAAAAACGCTCCATCAAAACGTTTATTAAAAATTGATGAAACAATTACTAAAAAAGAATTTAAAAAACTTGAAGAGATTGCTAAGAAAAATAAAGTTAAAGCATTATTCTACTTTGTAGTATCTGATAACGAAATTACAGAAAGCAATTTTGCTTCAAAAGTTCCTGCTGAAGAACTTCAAAAATTAATTAACGCACAAAATAATGCAAATGGTACATATTTAATTTGTGCAGATAAATATAACAATGATTCACAAGCACTTGGAGCCTTACGTGTTGAATTAAATTCATGATACCAATGAGCAAGAGATGAATACAACTTCAAATGAATCGTTGATTGACCAATGTTTGAGTATGATGATGAAAATGATACATGAGCAGCAGCTCATCACCCATTCACCCAATTTGATAATTCACTTGAAGAATTAGATAATTTATCAAAAGATCAAGTTCGTGCTCGTAGCTATGACCTAGTCTTAAACGGATATGAATTAGGTTCTGGATCAGCTCGTATTTACGATGAAGCAACCCAACAAAAGATGTTTGATATGATTGGTTTATCTAAAGAACAACAAGAATCAAAATTTGGTTTCTTCTTAAAAGCATTCGAATACGGAGTACCGCCTCACTTAGGAATTGGATTAGGAATCGACCGTTTAGTTATGGTATTATCTAACCAAAATACAATCCGTGATTGTATCGCTTTCCCTAAAAACTCTAAGAGTGAGGATGTATTTACAAAAGCTCCTTCATCTGTTGATGCATCACAATTAAATGATTTATTTATTCAAACAGTTGATAAAAAATAATGATATTTTAAAACAATGGACATAAAAATCCGTTGTTTTTTCAATCACAAAATTTATGCTAATTGATTAAAAAATGGTCTATATTCTTTTAAAACTCCTTAAATATAGTATTTTTTATAATTTGTTATAATTTATTGGAAAGAATAAAATATAAAAGAAAGGAAGTGAATTAATAAATGAGATTTAAAAAATTATCATTATTAATCCCACTTGGATTAACAAGTTCATTATTGCCACTTGCAGCAATTTCTTGTGGTACACAAGAAAGCACTACAAATAACAACGACAATACTGACAAAACAACAACAACAAATCCTACTGATGGTGGAAACACTAACACAACAACACCAACAGATGGAAATACACCTACTACGCCAGTAGGTGGGGGCACAACATCTACAACAGATGAAAAAGAAACCGGTAACACAACAATCAGCCCAGAAGCTAAAAAAATGGCCGATGCCTATTTAGAAGCAATCACAGTAAACACAAGAATGTTAGATCAATTCTACGCATTCAATACTAGAGTTCAAGAAAAACTTCAAAAACCTAATGCAGCAATGAAAAATGGTTTAAATGCACAAATTTATGTTGATAAAAGAGGCGAAGAAACTACAACATTCATCGGATTCTCTGGATTAGGAAACACAATCTACAACCAAATTTTCTTAATCGATACAACTAAATTAGAATTAAGTAATTTATTAGCTTATGGAACTAAAAAAGAAAATCCAAAACCACAAAGCAAATCAAATAAATACTTAGAAGCAACATATGATTCTGAAGCAAGAAAATTCATAGTTACATTACACTTCAATATTGAAGGTGCTAGCGAAACACCATTTACAAAAGAAATTGTATTCAACGCAGCAGCAGACAATGCTCAAGAAGTTTATGAAGCATTTATAGCAACGGTTGAAGCAGAAAAAGTAAAATTAGAAGTTTTAGGTAAAGACGCAAGTAGAGAACTTAAAAAAGAATTAGATCAAGCTTTATCTGACGCAGAATTAAACACTATTAAAGAAAAAATCATAACAGCAGTTGAAGAAGCTAAAAAACAAATTGAATCATTACGTGCTGAAATTGCAACTGAATTAGAAAAAATTACTTCAGCAGACGAAAAAGACAAATTCAGCAAATTCTTAGAAAGTGCTAAAGGAGTTGATTCATTTGAAAGAACTCTTGAAGAAATTAAAAAATACATAGCAACACAGCCAGCAACTGAAGAAATGGTGCCTAGCTCAGGATCAGAAGATACAATGGTTCCGGGTAGTGATGATTCATCATCAACATCAGATACAGGAACAATGCAACCAGAAGCACCAGCTGAAGGTGGGGACGATTCATCATCAACTTCTCAACCAGCAATGCCAGGAACTGAAAAAGGTGATTCAACAGTTCCAGTAGAATCTAATCCATCATCAGATGCAAATGGTTCAGAAAAACCAGAAACTTCACCAGAAGGCGATGCATCTACATCATCAGAAGCGGCAACTCCTGCAGCTGGTAATGAAAATGAATCATCAGTGGAAACAACTACAGAAGGTAACGAAGAATCAATATCTGAAAGTGCATCAGAAGAAGAAAATAATCAAGCAGATGCACCTGCTGCCGAAGGAGCTTCTACAACTCCAACAACATCAGGTGAAGAAACTTCAACAGTAAGCGATTCTGAAACTTCAGATGAAGGGATACCTGATCCAGCTGCAGAAAAAAATGATATGGAATCAGAACCAGCTAAACCAGAAGCAGCAGCTGAGCCAATGGCTGAAGACACAAGTATGTCAACACAACCTTCAAGTGAAGAAACAACAGAAACACAACCAGAACCTGCTGCAAGTGTTGAAGAATCACACTCAGAAGAAGCACCAGTAGCTGAACCAGCAGAATAATTCTAGAGACTTGTACATTTAATGTGCAAGTTTTTCTAATACAAAAAATGCCCTAGATGGGCATTCTTATTGTTCGATAAACATATATCCATCACCTTTTTTAAGGTCAAGAATCGATATAAATAAGTCTTTATTAATTGATTTGGTAACTAAGAATAAATCGGCAGCATCTAAGTATTGTGTATTAGTAGTGATCATATATTTCTTGGTTCTTGAATATGCACCAATAACAGGTGTGATTGAGAATGTATAAGTTCTATGTGATATCTTATTAATTTGTGAAATTAATTCAAATGGACGATCACAATAAATTTGTGTTTGCACCAATTTGTTCTTTGGGTATGTAAAGTTAACAATAAAAGCATTAATTAGTAACATAAAGAAACTTGAAACATAGTTAGGGTTAAAGAAAATATCTAATGCTCATGGTCTATTAGTGCTAACCAATTGTGTATTAGATGAATCTTGTGCAAGTGACAATGAAGCAGGTATATATGAACCAATAATGTTTGCTATTGTTAGTGCAATAAAGTTTAAGAATAAGAAAATTGTTCCAATTTCTTTAAGTTTCTTTTTAGAAATATACATTCCAACAATATCAAAACCACCTGTTGATGAACCGATGATAATACATGATACTGCAGCTAATCCTTGTAGCATACCTCAACATAATGAGTAAAGGAATATTGCCATGTGTTTCAATGAATCTTTATCATAGTTTCATAAAACAACTTGCACTTCATTTTGGGTAAAAATAGATGGTGAATTTGCGGTTAAATTAGTAAATAAATATACATTACTAATTCCAGGAACAAAACCGAATGAAACCCCAGAGATCGTAAAGACAGCTAAGTAATACATTGTGTATAAAGTAAAACTACGTGAAATTCGTTTTCATGACAAGATTAATAATGGAATATTCAGAATAAAGTAAATTAATCAGAAACATAAGTTATATATAACGTATCCTAGGTATTTATTATTACTTGTTGTGCTAATTAAAAATAGAAAGTAACTACCAATTCCTTGACCAAATGATTCTAAACCTAGAGCATATAAACCAGTGTTTTGTAATAATAAAACTCCAAGTAGTCCCATAATCAATCCGATTATGGTCATTGTTAGTAGTTTTTGTCACGTTTTTTTGATTCTATATAAGAAACCAAAAACTAGTAAAGTACCCTTAATTTTTTGTCTTGTATATTCTTTTCTTGTTTCCATTTGATCCTCATTTACTTAAAACTTAATTTTTATTTAAGTTTATCAAAAATTTATATCTAAAATAAATGTTTTCATCAAATTTCATTAAAAAAACATCAAAAATAAGGTTTTTTAACTAAATGAAATAATTTCCATTTTGTAAAAAAACAGGCAAAAATGTGAAAAATATATGAAAACAGTATAATTTTTTCTTAAAAGTAGTATTTTATAATTGACATATAATGCTAGTAATATTATATGTTTAACTAGTTTAACAAACTATTGGATGAGGTTATATGAAACTTAAAAAAATTTTAATATTATCCGCAGTAGCATCATCAACTACATTAGTGCCGACTTTATTGGTAGCATGTGGTAATACAGATGATTCTAAAGGAGAAAAACCATCACCAGATCCTGGAAATCCAGGCGATGGTGATAAGCCTGGTACAGGTGGAAAAGATGGCGAAACACCTGAACCTATTAAACCCACAACTCCAGAAACAGGTACAGAAAATCCTAAGCCTGATGACGGCGATAAGGATCCAAATACAGAACCAGAAAAGCCAACAACACCAGAGGTTTCTGATGATGAAAAAATAATTGCGTCTCTTAATGAATATGCAGATGAAATTAGTAAGGATGGGAACTTCCTTACAGTTCAAAGTGATTTAACACCAGAACAAATTAAGATAATTTATTCATCATTTGAAGGTGGTAAAAATTACAATCCAAAATATGGCGAGCAAGTATTTATTACTTCAAAAAATGGATCATTAGAAATTCAAAACTCAGCAAAAGATCCATCTGAACGTGGAATTGTAATTGCTAAATTAACAAACCCAGAAGCATTTGTAGCAAAAGGATACGAAGCTGTCGGATTTAAAAAATCAAAAGTATTAGCTAACAAAGTTGAAGGAAAATTCAAATTCTTCCCATTTGCTCCAGCATCATTTGATAAAACAACAAGAGTATTAACAGTTGAATATCAACTTGTTTACAAACAATCTGAAGATGTAACATTCTATTCAAAAGTTATATCATCACAAATCACGCTTCCTGAATTACCAACAGAATCTGGTACAGATGGCGAAAAACCAGGAACAACTAATCCAGACCCTGCAACACCGACAGTAAGTGAAGATGATAAAGTTCTTAGTGCACTTAATGAATATGCAGATCAAATTCAAGGTGATTCAACATTCTTTAATGTAAGAACTGACTTAACACAAGATCAAATTAGAAATATCTATGCATCATTCCAAGGTGGATCAGAATTCAATTCTAGATTTGGTGAACAAGTTATGATTAGTCAAAACTCAACAAGCGTTGAACTTAAATCAAATAACACAAGAAGAGAACACAGTGTTGAATTCGCTTCAGTACGTGACTTAGCAACATTCCTTGAAAAAGGTTACCAAATTAATGGTATTAAAAATGGTGCAACAGTTACAACGGGAAAAATGGAAGGTAGATACAAGAGAAATAGTTATGCAGGTGCAACATTTGATAAAGCATCAAGATTATTAACATTTAAATTCCAACTTGTAAAAATCTTTAATGGTGCAGCATTCTATTCAAAAGAAATTACATTCAGTTTAACATTACCTGAATTTGTAGTTCCAACTCTTACACCTGAACAAGAAGCAAAACTTGCTGAATTAAAAGCACAAGCAACTAAATTATTAGAAGGTATTACAGATCAAACTGTAAAAACAGAATTCCAAACTAAAATTACAGCAGCAGTTGATCCAACTGCGGCACAAGATATTATTGTTTCAATTAACAGAGCAATTAAGAAACAAGAACTTAATGCCAAAATAGCTGAAGCTAAAACAGAAATTGCTAATTTAACACTTCCTGATGGAATCAAAGCTAAATTTGACGCATCAATCGAAAAACAAACAAGCGCTACTACAATTGCCCCAATTATTGCAGATGCAAAACAATACGAAGTTCAAAATAAACTTTACTTATCAAAATTAGAAGAAGTTCAACCAGAAATTTCTGCATCAGTAGTTGGTAAATTCTTCAATGACGTAAATGAGAAATTTACTAAGATTAAAGAAAGTTATGCAAAATTAGTTGACTTCAAAAAACCTAAATCAACTCAATTTGATGCCATTTTTGGTCAATTTACAAGATTAAACGAAGAAATTGCAGTTGGTAAAGAAAGTTTAAAACTTCAAAATAAATTATTTGAACTTAACTTACCAAATGTAGTACTTAACAAACTTTACCAAGATAAATTCTTACCAGCAGTTAATACTCAAGAAGAAGAAAAAGTGTTAGCTAATGCTCAAACATATGTTGATGCATATCAAGGACTTAATGATGCATATGCAAAATCTTTAGAATTATTAAAGAACCCATTATTAAATGAAGCATTAGGTTTAACAGCAAACCAAGAATCATTCAAAATTAGAAATAGCATTTATGATAACCCTGAAAAGGCATTCAATTTAGAAGATGTTAAAGATGCTGGAGTTAGATTAGGACAATTAAATGCTACATTAGAAGCAAACATTAAAGAAAATGAACCAAAAGCAGGACAATCAACACCAGATGCCGAAGGAAACATTACATTTGATGGTAAAAAATACTTAAATATTGACAATATACTTGGTACAGGTTACTCAATGTTAGGTCAACAAATTGGATTTAAAGATGATTTAGCACAACCTGTAAACGTATATATTCCACCTAAATACAACTCATTAACTGTATACTTCCCAATAAACGTTGAAATGAATGTTTATGCACCTGATGTTACAAATATTGGTGATTATGTATTTAGCTATACAAGATTAATGAATATTTACGCTCCTAAATTACAAATAATAGGAACAGACGCATTTAAGAACACTCCATATGATGGAAAAACTGCTCAAGAAATAGCAAATTCTAGTGCTAATACTGGAAACAGTGAAGAAGTTGTAGTTCCACAACCAGAAGTTGGAAGTTCAGATAGTTCAACATCATCAGGATCTTCAACTGATGCAACTACAACTCCTGCTCAACCAGAATCAGGAACAGATGAAAACACATCTACAACTCCAGAAACTACACAACCATCAGAAGGATCAGATTCTACAACATCTACACCAGGTGACACAAATGCTAATAATCCATCACAGCCTGAATCAGGAACTGAAGGAACAACATCGGGATCAGGTGAAACTGACACTACTCCAGTTCAACCACAACCCGGAACAGAAGAAAATACATCTGTAGCCCCAGAAACTACACAACCAGAAACTGCAAATTCAGATGAACCAACACCACCACAACCAGCTGGCCCATCTATAACTCCAGAGGAAACAAACTCAACTGAAGAAGCATCTAAATTTGCAAACGCATTTGTTTTAGGCGATAATAATGGTGAAAAGCCAGTGTTTGAAGATGTTAAAAAACATTTTTTAAGTAAAAGTGGTAAAAAAACTGAAAAAGAAAATTTCTTACAATTTTACAAAAGAAGTCAAACATTCGCTGTTTTCGGATCAGGCGGTAAAGATGGTAATATTGAATACTTATTTAAATTGAAAGATGGAATTGAAATAAGCGAAATCAAATTATACAAAAACAAATTTATTGAAGGTAATGTGATAATGAATGTTGAAAACAAATCATTCACAATTACATATATAATCGTTTCTGAAGGAAAAAAATACACACAAACAATTACATTAGAAAACTAATGCATACAAAAAAACAAGAGTCTATAGCTCTTGTTTTTTTGTATTATTCAGAAATTAATGAAATAATTTCAATATCTTTTGGAAGTTTTTCTCTACCATTAAGTGCTTTTAATTCATATAAAACAATTAATTTAGTTACTTTAATACCTTGAGAGTTGAGTAAATCAATAATTGCTTTTACTGTCCCTCCAGTTGCTAAAACATCATCAACAATAACAGCATTTGTTCCTGGCTTTAATACATTAACTTGAATTTCTAATGAATTAGTACCATATTCTAAATCGTAGTTTTGTTTTACTGTTTGACCAGGTAATTTACCTGGTTTTCTTACCATTATAAATGGTTTGTGTGTAGCATAAGCAACTGGTGTTCCAAAGATAAATCCACGTGCATCTGGCGCAACAACCATATTTGCGTCTTTTGCATGTTCACTCATTAAATCTATAACATGTTTAAATGCTTCCGGTTGATTTAATAATGGTGAAATATCTTTGAAAGTAATTCCTGGTTTTGGGAAATTAGGAACATCAATAATATAGTCTTTTAAATTCATAATTTAATTAGTTAACACGAACATCTTGGTAGAACTCAAGAACATCATCTTCTTTAATATCATTGAAATTTTTGATGTGTGTTCCAAAATCTTTTCCTGTTTGAACTTCTTTAGCATCATTTTGATCACGTTTAAGTGAGTCAATTACACCTTCATGGATTAATTTTCCAGCACGGTAAACTTTAACTTTAGCATTTGTTCTAACAACACCTGAGTCAAGCATACATCCTGCGATATTTCCAACTTTTGAGTAGAAGAATACTTTAATAATGTGTGCTTGTCCAATTTTTTGTTCTTCATAAACTGGTGCTTTTTCACCATCAAGCATTGTTTGACAATCTTCAATAATTTTATAAATAACATTATGTGCAATAACATCTACATTAGCTGTTTTTGCATTTTGTCTAATGTTTGATGAAACTTTTAAGTTAAATACAAAGATTGTTGCATTTGAAGCTTGTGCAAGAAGTAAATCATTACCATTTACATCTCCTGCTCCAGCAGCAATAACTTTAATAACTGCTTCATCATTTCCTAAGTGATTTAATTGATCTTTAATTGCTTGTGATGTACCGTAAACGTCAGATTTAATAATAACATTGATAATTTTCTTACCTTCAGCATCTGATTCGATACCTGTTTTACCAAATAACATTTCTTTTTTGTCAGCATTTTCTTTTTCTTGCGCTAATTTTTTAGCGAATTTTTCATCGCTGAATCCGATAAATCTGTCACCAGCATCAGGTGCATAGTTAAGACCTGAAATTGTAGCAGGTGCACCTGGCACAACTTTGTCGATTTGATTGTTATTTGAATCAAAGATCATTCTTACACGACCGTATTTTGAACCAGCAACTAAGAAATCACCTTTGTAAAGTGTTCCATTTTCAACGATAATTGTTGAAACAGCACCAATTCCTTTATCGATACGTGATTCAATAATTGTACCGATTGGGTAACGGTTTGGGTTTGCTTTTAAATCTAAAATTTCACTTAAAAGCATAATTGAATCAAATAAATCTGATAATCCTTCACCTTTTAAGGCTGAACCATAGACGATTTGTGTATCCCCACCGTATTCTTCAATTAATACATCATTTTCAGCTAATTCACCTTTAAGACGATCTAAGTCTTTATTTGACCTATCCATTTTATTAACAAAAACAATAAGTGGAACACCAGCTGCTTTAGCATGTTCGATTGCTTCTTTGGTTTGTGGCATAACACCATCATCAGCTGCAACTACTAAAATAACGATATCAGTTACTTTAGCACCTCTAGCACGCATTTGTGTAAAGGCTTCATGACCTGGTGTATCTAAGAACGTAATTTTGTGACCTTTGTGAGTGATTTGGTATGCTCCAGTATGTTGAGTAATACCACTGCTTTCAGTTGAAACAATATCAGAGTGACGGATTTTGTCAATTAATGTTGTTTTACCGTGGTCAACGTGTCCCATAACTGTAATAATTGGGCTACGTCTAATTAAATCTTTTTCGTTATCTGTAAAGTTTACTTCATCAAGGAAGTTAGAACCATCGATGTTTGTTTCTTTCTTAAAGTCGTGACCGTAATCTAAACAAATTTCTGCAATTTGTTCTTCATCAAGGATTGTGTTTAAGTTACACATTTTACCTTGAAGGAATAATTTTTTAATAATTTCTGTTGCTGGTACTTTAATTTTTGCAGCAAAGTCTGATATAGACATTTTTTCTGTGAAGATAAAAACACCATCTTTTAATTCTGTTTTTGTATTTGATAATTGTTCTTTAATTTCTTCAACGTTTGAAATTCTATTTGTTTTCTTGCTCATAAAGAACCTCCTTCAGTTGTAAAGCTAAATTTTGGTATGTTTCAGCAGGAACATTTGTTCTAAATGCTCTATTTAAGCATCTAGTTTTAACTAATTTTTCTCAATTTTGGATAGATGGAGCAAAGTAAGCACCACGTCCTTTGAGATTTTTATTTAAATCAAGACTAACTGTGTTTGTCTTTTTGTTGTAATCAAATCGTATTAGTTCGTCAACAGGAAGAATTTGTTGTGTAACAATACATTTTCTAGTGTGCATTTAATTATTCTCATCCATCTTCAAAATCGCTTACGTCGATGTCTGAATCACCTAAACCATAGTGTGCTAAGTCATCATCAACTTTAAAGTCTTTAAGTTGCTCTTTAGAATTAATGAATTCTTTAATAACTTTTTTGGTTTTAGCTTTTTGTTTAGTTACAACATCTTCTTCTGATGTTTGAGAGTCTAAATCATTGTCATTTTCATCTTCATATTTATCAATTTCATCAATAAAGTCGTATTCATTGATTGATTCAATAAAGTTATTTGCTTCATTGATTTCTTGTTCGAATAATGAATCAACTTCTGACATATTAACTGTTTTAGCTTTTGCAGCTGTTGATTTCGTTGATTTAGTTTTTGGTTTATCTGCATTTGATTCTTCTTGAATATCTGCAGCAATTTCTGAAAAGTCAATTGAAGCAAATAATTCATCGTTATCAAAGTATAAGTCAAGATCTTTTAATGCAGCACTTGATTTAGATGATTTGTGTTTTGAAGACTTGCTTGTAGATCTAAAGTAATGTCTATCATCGAATTCAACTTCATTTTTAAATGTAATATTTTTATCAAGCGCTTCATTAGCAGACATAACTTGAATTTTTGTACCTGTTAATTTTGCTGCAAGTTCAATGTTAATTCCTTTTTTACCAATAGCAACCATTAATTCTCTATCTGTAACAATTGCATTGTATCTTCTATTTTCAGGATCATTGCTATCTGCAACTACATCAATAACTCTAGCAGGAGCTAATGCGTTTTTAATGTATTCTGTAATATCATCTGAATATCTGATGATGTCTAATTTTTCACCACCAAGCATTGCAGAAACCGCAGAAATACGTGAACCACTTTCTCCTAAGATTGAACCGATTAAATCAATATCAAAGTTAGAAACTTGTTTAATAGCAATTTTACTTCTGATACCAGCTGAACGTTGAATGGCAACGATTTCAATATCGCCATTTGCGATTTCTGGAATTTCTTTTGTAAGTAAATCTGCAATTTCAGTTGGTGAGTTAGTAGCAACTTGAAGAATGCTTAATTTGCTTTCTAAATCAATGTTATCTAAGTAAACTGTAAGGAATTTACCAGGTTGTAATTCGATATTTGCATTAATTTTATTAACTGGTAAATATGCAGTAACTTGATCTTCTAATGCAACGTTGTATGAACCGTTTTTGTTACGTGTTAAAATTTTTGCATTTAATTTTGATCCGATTAAGTTTGTATATTTATCAATTATTTTTTGTTTTTCTAATGCTTTGATTGCTTGTTTATAACCATTGAAAATAGCAGTTTTAATTTTCTTAGGTAATAATTCAAGACTAAATTCAATAACAGTTTGATCGCCTTCTTCGACTTGATCATTTAAGATTTTTGCATCACTCATTGTGATGAAAATTAATTTTTCTGAATCATCTGTGAACTCGAAATCATCAGCAACTACTTCACCATTAAGATTGAACATTCTGATGATGTGATTATCGTGATCAGCTTTTAATTCAATTAAAGCATCTTTATCGATGTCTCTTGTGATTGCACGTTCGATTTCTTCTTTAAAGATGTTTAAAATTGCATCGAAATCTGTTTTTTCATTAACTGCAACATTTTCGATTAATGTATATCACTGTTGTTCTAATGTGATAACTTGTGCTTGTTTTTTAGCCATAATACCTCTGTATTTTTTGAATAATTTTTAACAAATTTAAGTGATTTAGATTAATAAGAAAGAGTTGCGGGAGCAACTCTTTTGAAATCACTATGATAAATTGTTAAACTGATTCCTCAGCTCTCAGATTAACATTCATATTATAAAACATTTTGCTCTAAATGGGAATTTATTTTACAGCAATATATGGAAAATGTGAAAAGTTTTGTTTTTAGATGTTTGAATGCTAAAATGAGTTATTTTGAGTTAAAAATGAAGTTTAAAATATTTGACATTTTTGTATTTATTGTGATTGGTAAATAAAAAATGTTCTGTTTTTCCATAAAAATCTTAAGTTGATTATTGACAAGAATAACCTTATTTGTTTCAATATTTTGATCAATTTGACAATCAAAAGAATAGTATTTATCTAAAAATTCAAAATTGATTTTAATCTGTTTTACAGATTTATCAGGTATGTAATTTTTTAACTCAATTTCATCATCATAAAAGGTAATAATGCCTTTTTCATAGTTATTAATTTGTATGTTTAATATCATTCAAATCAAAATACATAATAATGTAAATAACAAGACAACAATTCCTATCTCAAATTTATATTGGTAAATCTTATTTTTCAATGTTTATGACCTTTGAGTCTTGGAAGATATATTTTTGATTATGTGAGATTTCAATTGTTAAATTGTTTGAAAGATTTTCTTGTATAAAGGGTTTGATTTTACTAAAGATGTTAGGATCGATATTTTCAAATGCTTCATCAAAAATCACTGCATCATAGTCTTTTATGAAAATATTGAGTATATTAATTAATTGATATTGACCATTAGATAATTCATTTATATTGGTGAATTCAGTTATATTTAGATTGATTGCGTTTAAATGGTCTAAGAGATCTAATTTCTCAACAATTTTCATTAACTCATCTATATTATTCAAGTTTAAGAAATCAATAATTCTGATATTTGTTAAAACATTTTTATTACCTAAATACAAAACTCTTTCTTTAAACTTTGGATTTATAAAAGGATTTATCTTGATTTTATTGATCAATATTTCTCCTTCATCGATTTGCTTATTGCCGCTAATTATTGCAGAAATAGTGGTTTTACCACATCCATTACTACCATTTAGTCTTGAATGTTTTTCAAATTTAATATTAGGTAAATTGATTACAAAATTTTTTGCATTTGATGCATATGAATATCTACAATTTTTGAATTCAATTGTTTTGACTTTTTCAAAGAAATTATTGTTAGATAAGACTAGCTGTTCAAGATTAAAAATAGTAAGAAGTTTTGAGTATTTTGAAAACTCATAGTAATTTTCATAAATACCTATCATACTTTTAATTGGCTTGGTAAATAATGAGGCACCAGTTAAAAAGAATATCAAATTCACTATTGTTAATTGATTTTGTCAAATTTGATAAGCACCGATAAACAATATTAATAATGGTGCTATTAAATCTAAAGTAGCTAAAACACTATGAAGTGCAATGTTTTTCATTTTAAACTGCATCATTTCATTGTTTAGTTCTAAATATTTATTAATAGTGTTTTGTTGGATTTTGCATTCTAGATCATAATTACCTGACAATTTACTATATTCAAAGAAATTACTAAATGATTCTTCAAACGACAAGTTTGCTTCAATAATCCTACTGAAATGTTTAGTGTAATTATTCTTAACAAGCAATGTGATTATGAAATTCAAAATCGAATAAATTAATATAGCTAATAACAAAATTGTGTTTATGTGTCACAAAAGATATATTGCTAAACCAAAAGTTAATATTGAAGAGATGATATCTGGTAAAAATGTCACTTGCAAATTACAAATCATATTTATTGCTGAAATTCTATTTTTTGCTTCTCCTACCGTTAAGTTATTTATTAATTTGTGGTTGTTTATTTTCATTATGGAAATGAAATGATTAATAAAATTTTGCTGTTTTAAGATTAAAATTTTCTCTAAAAGTTTTGATGAAATAACTTTAATTAAGAAAGAAATACAAATAATTATTCCCACAATCACTGCAAGATACATTAAATGATATGAAAGTTTATTAGGTACAATTGAGTTCAAAACAAGCTTATTGAAATAAGGAAAAATAAACATTATTGTAGTTTCAATTAATAATGAAATTAAGTATAAAGCAGAAAATTTATCAAACTGATAAATGCTAAAGTTTATTGATTTTTTATCGTTTATTTTGGTATTTTCTAAACTTTTTGTCTTAGTAAATGAAACTAAAATATTAGCATATATTTTTGTTAACTCATCGTTGCTTAATGTGATATTACCTTTTGCAGGATCATATAAATAAAAAATATTATTCTTAACTTTTTCAACTATGACAATGTGCTGTAAGTTATTTTGATTCACTATAATTGCGATAGGAAAAATACTATTATCTAGATTTTTAAGTTGATCAAAACTACAACTATAAGTATCTAGTTTAATATTGAAATTTAATGCAATTTTAGATAACTCGCTTAATTTAATTCCTGATTTTGTATATACTGCTGATTGCTTTAATTCGTTTATTCCGATCTTTTTTGAATGCAAAAAATTAATGAAATATCTAAGAACATAAAGTGAGCAGTCTCGTTGATCATATTGTATTTCTTTCATATTTAGTAAATAACTTTTTTAAATAATGAACTAAAAAATTACTTTATTATGGAAATATTTTTTTATTTTTTCATAATTTTTTAAATTTTTATTTTCATTATGTCTATTGTGTACTTTTTATACTATAATTTAGGTACAAAAATAAAAATTCACTAGGAGATATAATGACAAAAAAAGAATATATCAGTGAAGTTGCTGAAAGAGCAGAAATTTCACCTAAAGATGTAGAAAAAGTATTTGATGCAATGGTATTCGTTCTTAAAGAACAATTAATTATGGAAGAAAAAGTTAGATTATCACACTTAGGAATCTTTTCAACAACAATTAAACCAGCACGTACAATGACAAACAAATTCAGAAAATCTGACGATGAACCACAATTCATCGAAGTTCCACAAAGACGTGTTGTTAAATATACACCATCAAAATACTTACGTGAACTTATCGATTTTAAAGCTTAATTTAAATCGAATATTAAAATATTTAAATATCCCGGAAACTCAAGAGTTAATAATCTTGAGTTTTCTTTTATTTCTTTATACTTAATGCTTTTGACCTGCTTATATTTCTCTATTATGTAATTTGTATTAACAAGATAAAACTCGTTATATAAACTGAAATAAATTATCACAAAGGAAATACCATTATTGCTTTCTATAAGTTCCAAATATCTAAGTTGATGTTTTGCAAAGTTCTTAATTGATAAATATTTTTCATTAGTGGTTTTTGCTTCAAAAGCGATAAATTTACCATTAAAACAACCTATATAATCAACTGTTGATTTATAGATTTTAACCTTTGAAGATATTATTTGTCCATCATCGTTTTTTGTGATCTTTTTTACCTTAATAGGAGTTGTTTTCTTCTCAATGTAAGCAATTTTGTTACTTCATAAATAAGTTATTGTTTTGTTTAAAACTTCTTCTAAAAACATACCTTTATTTTTGTTATTCATATTTATTAAATAAAAAATCTGTTCAGTGAACAAAATATGTACAAACAAAACTAAAGATCTCATTTTGTTTTAGATGTCTTTCTTTTATTTCGTTTATGCCTACTACATTGTTGTAAAAGTATTAGTTAAGTGCAAAAAATTAGCATTAAAAAAGTTATTGATCATATTTGTGCTGCGCAATAACACTCAAATGAGTAATATTTCAAAAATGACTGTTTTAACTTTGTTATAATTACATTAGTAATTATTAGGTGTAAAAAGGAGAGAAAATGCAAAACAGAAAATTAGTAATTGGTAATTGAAAAATGAATAAAAATCTTTCTGAAACAGTAGCGTTTCTTGAAGAATTTAAAACAAAATTAGAATCTAAAAAAACTAACATTGCATCAAATGTTGATTTTGGTATTGCAGCACCATTTATTAGTCTTGCAGCATTTAAAGATTTAATTGATATTCCAAACTTTTATTTATGTGCACAAAATGTTTCTTTCTATGAGAAAGGTGCATTCACCGGAGAAGTATCTGCTGATATGCTTAAAGATTTAGATGTTAAGTATGTTATTGTTGGACACAACGAACGTCGTAGATACTATGGAGAAAACTGCAAAATCATTAACACAAAGGCTAAATTAGCTATCGAAGCTGGTTTAACACCGATTATTTGTGTTGGAGAAACATATGAAGCATATGAAAGCGGTCAATCTAAAAATGTTATTTATAACCAAGTTATGGATTCAACACAAGGAATTGATTTAAACAAAGTTATTATTGCATATGAACCAATTTGAGCAACTGGAACCGGATATTGTTCATCTGCTGAATGAGCTCAAGACATTTGTAAATACATTCATGAACTTGTGGGAAAAGATGTTTTAATTCAATACGGTGGATCTGTAACATCATCAAATGTTAAGAAACTTGCTGCACAACCTGATATTGATGGTTTCTTAATTGGTAAGGCATCATTAAAGGTTGAAGACTTTATTAAAATAATCGAGGAATTTTAATGAAAGAAAAATTAAAGGTCTATATTGATTTCGAATCAATTACTCATAACTTTTTACGTAGATGTTACTTAAATAGTAAAATCGGATTTTTACCTTATTTATACACCGTTGGTTTACACAGAAATAATGATTTAAGTCAAAAATTTGTGCACAAAAGTTCATTAATGACATTTAAGAACTTTAACTTTAAAAATTATTATGAAAAATTAGCAGAAAATTTATTGAACGACATTTCAATAATTTCTGGTGAAGATATTAATCGTGAAAATTATTTAGACAAAATTGAATTTTATGGATGAAATCCGGGTATGGAAAACACTGTTTTAAATCGTATTTTAAATGTTGGATGTAAAAATATTATTCATGATCACGAATTTAAAACATCAATTTCACTTAAGTTAGTAATTCCTAATGATGAATCAGTATATTTTGAAGAAACTGCAAAAATTGATGCATTAAACAAACCAGATTCACCTTTTATGAAACATGATGATCCAGGTTTTAGATCTTCCTTCCTTGGATATCAAAGATTTATAAACTTTAATAATATTAATACTTATGACAGAATTATTCTTTCAAATGAAGATTTAATAATTATTGATAAAGAATTAATTAATTACAACAAAGATGATGTTCTTAAACTTGATTTTTGTGTTCGTAATAAACAATTAATCAAACAAAGAGCTAGAAAACTTGCTAAATATAATGAAGAAATTGCGAAAAAATCTAAAAAATTATATCTTGCAGAAACAAATTTAAGCAATCTTGAATACATCATTGGTCTTGAACGTAATGAACACAAAAGAGTTAATGATTTAGTGAGTCTCGAAGAATATATTGCTGAAAAACATTCATTATATAACCGTGCATTAAAATATGTTAGAGCAGCTGAAAACAATTTAATGACTGTTGATGAATTTTTACATAGTGAAAAAGAATTAATTAAAGAATTAGAGAAACAAATTCAGCAAATTCGAGAAAATAAAAATCAAATTTAATATGAGTTAACAAGTGTTAACTTTTATTTTTTACCTTTTTTACCTTAATTTAAGATGCGAAAAAAATTAAATATATTTATATATTTATAACGCCATGCTTTATAATATATAAGCAATATAAATATTGCCGAAGTGGGAGATGAAAAATCATCGTTGGACCACAATATCGAAAGGATACATTTACAATGGCAAAAAAAGAAATTCAACGTATAGCTAAGTTGCAATTCCCTGCTGGTAAAGCTAAACCAGGTCCATCACTTGCTGGTGTTGGGGTAAACATGCCTGAATTCACAAAGGCATTCAACGACGCTACAAGAGATAGAGGGGACGAACCAGTTCCTGTATTAATTACAGTTTACAAAGACAAATCATTCGAATTCAAATTATTCACAGCACCAGCTTCATACAAAATTAAGCAAGCTGCAAAAATTCAATCAGGTGCTGCTAACGCTAAAACAACAATCGTTGCAACAATTACAAAAGAACAATTAAGAGAAATTGCTGAATACAAAATGCCTGACTTAAACACAGATGACGTTTTCGCTGCTATGGCTACAGTTGCTGGAACAGCAAAACAAATGGGTGTTTTAATCGAAGGATACGACGACATCTTCAAAGCTAAAGCAGAAGCTAAAGCTGCTGCTAAAGCTGCTAAAGAAGCTGCTGCTAAAGAAGCTGCCCTTGAAAGCGACTTAGAAAACTTAGTTGCTACAAAAGGACAAGCAATTGAAGTTAACGTAATCTCAGACGAAGAAAAAGAAGAGGGAGATGCTGAATAATTATGGCAAAAAGAGTATCAAAAAACTTAAAAGCAGCTCGTGCATCATTTGATAGAACAGTTGCTTACGATTTAAAAGAAGCTATTGAATTAGCTAAGAAAACTTCATACGCAAAATTCGATGCTTCAATCGATTTAGCATTCAACTTAAACTTAGACGTTCGTAAAGCAGATCAACAACTTCGTGGTGCAGTATTACTTCCAAACGGAACAGGTAAATCAGTAAGAGTATTAGTTGCTACAAACAATGTTGAAAAACAAAAATTAGCTACAGAAGCTGGAGCAGATATCGTTGTTGACGGTGCTGCTTTAGAACAAAGAATTAAAGAAGATAACTTTGACTTTGACGTAATGGTTGCTGACCCAGCTATGATGCCTTTATTAGGTAAATATGGTAAAAAACTTGGGCCTAAAGGTCTTATGCCAAACCCTAAAACAGGTACAGTTACACCAACTCCAGAAAAAGCAGTAGAAGAACTTAAAAAAGGTAAAGCAAACTACCGTACAGATAAAGCAGGTATTGTTCACTCGTTAATCGGTAAAGCATCTATGTCAACAGACGCTTTAGCTGAAAATGCTCAAACATTAATTCAATTAATTAAAAAATTAAAACCAGCTGCTGTTAAAGGTACATACATGTTAAACTTAACAGTTTCTGCTTCAATGGGACCAAGTGTTAAAATTAAAATTGAAAAATAATTCAATTTAAATTTAATTAATATAAGCATTCACATTTTGTGAATGTTTTTATTTTGTTTTTATAACCTTTTAAAACTTACTCCAAGTGATAAAAGGAATGCTATTAAATAATATTGGGGGATAGAAAATTAAATAGGTTGATACCTATTTTTTATTTTTAGCACTTTTGCTTTTTTGGAAAAATAACAAAACAAAATGAATTAAAGGTGGTTAGTTATGCTTTACAGAATGTGAGATCAAGATAAATATTGTTCTAATTTCTTTATCTTCTACAAAAGACATAATTCAAAACCATCAGCTTATCATGCTTCAAAAATGAATGGTTTATTTCATAAAACCGTTATAGAGCAAGATAAGAAACTGCAAACAATGAAAATTTCATCATTGATAGATGCAATTTCTCAAAATAAAAGTTATATTTGCTCTACTGGTACAACAACAAGATTTATCAATATTGATATTGATGAAAAAGCAAATAGAATTTTTTCAACTCTTTTGAAGTACAACAATAAATTTTTCACAAAAAGTGATTTAAACAACAAAAATGATAAAGAAATGTTGTTTTTAAAGTATTTTTTACCTACTTTTTACTATGAAACTAATTCATCAACTGATACAAAAGCAAGAATTAGATTAGTTTATGCATTAGACCAAAATGTAAGTAAAGAATTAGCAACAAAAATTGTTGAAAAATTAATAATTGTTATTGAAAGCATTTTTAATTCAAAAATTGATACAGCATCTAAAAACATTAAACAAATATTCTATGGTACATTGAAAAATGTCTTTTCAAACAAGAATATTAGAGTGTATAGTGCAGAAAAGTTATTAGAAATTTTGAATTATGTATTCAAACTTTTAAATTTAAGTGAAAAACACAGAAATTCTAGTTTTGGAATTACATATGATTTCAATAATTCTTTTGTATCTAACAACTATGATGAAGCATTATGAATTTATGTTGCATTATCAAAGCACAATAAAGAACATTTATTGATAACAAAGAAAAAATGAATAAAGAAATTTGAAGATACAATGAATCGCAGACCATACTTTAAAGTAAAACATAATACAAAAGGTTATGAATTATTAAATACTTACAAGAAATAAATTAAAAACAAAACAATTAAAGGAGATAAAGAGTGGAAATAACAAAAATAACACAATTTTTTGCAGAAAATGTTTCAGCAAGTGCTTCTGCAGTAAATGATAATCTTGCTTCTTCTATTTCATCATCTGTTTCAGGTGGCTTTAAGTCCTTACTTTCTGCAATTACAATACCTGTAATTATTGCATTAGTGGTATTTATTCTTTCTGGTGCTGTTCTATTGGCTAAAAAATTCATGAGAATATCTAAAACAGATCCAGAAAATTATAAAATGGAAATCAAAAAACTTTATTGATATATTGGTGGAATAATGGCTCTTTTCTTTTCACTAATATTCTTTATAGTAATGCAATCTAACAATTGATCAATTTTAGCAGATTACACTCCAAAAGCATTGTAAGTAATTTAACAAAACATCTTATTTTAGGTATAAAAAGTGTTTGCCTGACTAATTAATTCCATTGGTTATGCGATTTTCTCAGGATTGTGATACATACTTGTATTTCTTCCTGGTTGAATTCTTCATATCATTTACACAACACTAGAATTTGTTGCTTTTAAACTACCAATTTACATTTTATTTGGTGGTTATGAAATAAACTTCTCAACTGGTTTCTTCATAAGATTCTTTGGTATTGCACTGATATGTCTTTTCTTTGTAGTTGGTATAGTCTTTTATAGATTTATACAAGCAAGAAAAGATGTAGAAAACCAACAATTATTCAAAGAATCAATAAAGCGTGGGGCATTATCATTTTTAATGGTAGTTGGAATACCAATATTAATGTGATTAATGATGATCTTTTTTGTAATTATTTATCAGTTAGTTAAAAATTCAATCTTTAACCAAGATACATCTCTATCACAATACATATTTAAAGTATTAGAACCAAAATGAACTGAAACATCAGAAGGACACAAAGCATGAATTCAAGTGCAAAATACATTTCAACCTTTAAGTTATAATGAATGATTTTACATAGATGGTAGTGGTATTTTACTTATCATCAAACTTGCAATTGCAATTTTTGCAATTGTAGTTGTGATCTTTGGACTTTTTATACGTGTTATCAAAGCAATTGCTTATGAATTTGTTTATTTCTTATGATTACCAGTTGCTATAACACAAGGGACTAATGATGCGGGAGAAACATTAAAGAAATGATTTGCTAAATTCACAGAGAGTGTATTAAGTATTTTCATTATATTAATTTGTCTTCTCTTATACATTATGTTGCTTCAAACTACTTTTGAACAAGTACCATCATTGATTGATGAGATTTTAGGTGATAATTCAACAGCACTTTCTGGTGAATGAACTACATCAATTTTATCAATTGCAATCATCTTAGGTATGACTTATGGAATTAATGGTATGATAACCAGATTAATGTATTTCTTTAATCTAGATCAGTTTGCAGAATCATCAATCAGACTAAGGCGCAACAAGAACAAAACAGCAAATAACACAGCAAATACAAAAGAAACCAAAGCTGAAGCTAACAAAACAATTAGCTATGAAAAAAACACATTAAAAAGAAATAATGATTTAGGTGTAAGAGCAAAAACAAGTGCTAGAAATGCTAAAAACACTATGAGTAAGGAAAAAACAGCAGAACAAGCAATTAACAATGCTCTTAAACCTTGATTTATTAAGATATTTAACAAGTTGCAAGAAGGAGATAAGGTGAAATAGATGCTACAAGCAAAACCACTAAAAAGAAACCAATTCAAAATTTTTAGAAATATGTCTTGGTTTGATATGATTGTATTTCTGATTTTTGCTTTATCTGACTTTATAATTTGTTTCTTTGGTTTCCCACATTTAAACATTGCATATAGAGTATTAATTTCAGTAATGTTTATACCACTGATTATGTCGTTGTTTTTAACAGTTAAAGATACATCATATAAGGTTTATCAAATGCTTTGAATTTGAATTAAGTATGAATCATCTAAAAAGAAATTTAAAGATGATGAGATAAATGACTTAATGGTATTCACTGAAATAGATAATGATGGAGTTCTTGCTACAAACAAACTAAGCAAAAATAAAGAATTTTATGCTAGATTATTGAAATTGCATGGTAATTCCATTTTTAAATATGATAAATACAACCAAGAACAACTTTTAGAAGAGCTAACAAAAGGCATTAGTACTATCAAAACGCCAATTAACATCATTAAAATTAACAGTAAAAATGATTTTAAGGAAAATATATTCTATGCTGATGAAGCACTTAAAAAATTCAAAGACAAGAAATCACAAATTTATTTAAATGCTTTAAAAAGTGATTTAGAGTTGTTTGAAAACCAAAAATACCAAGTCTATTACATTTTAGTTTATGGTGAAAGTGAAACTGCATTAATTGAAAACACCCAAAATGTTAAAACTGCTTTTGAGAATGTTAATTTCTTAATTGAAGAGCAAGATCAAATTCAAACATTGCTTTTTTATAGTAATTTCTATGATCTTGATAAATCACAACCAGAAATTGAATTAAAAACATTAAATGCAAGAACAGATAGAGTAAATATTAGAGAAATATTAGACATAAACTCTATTGAGTTTTCTTCAAATAACTTTAAGGTAAATGATAAATACCACTCTATGCAAGGAATAAAAGAATTTGATTATGAAGTAGATAATGGTTGACTTAATACTATTTATGATAGTGATTCAAATGTTTTTATCAGTATTAGTCCTTTATCACAAACTGTTGCAGAGAAACTTCTTGAAAGTTCCAACAGAAAAATTGGAGCACAAGCTTATGAAAAAACACAACACTTTTTAAGAGATAAGAAAAACCAGTATGAGTATGAAATTTTTAATCAATTGACTGAAAACATTGTTAAAAACCAAACAAAACCACTATTAGATGTTGGAGTTTATCTATTAAATACAGCATTAAAAGAAAATGATTTAAATGAAATCGAAAAAGTAAATGAATCAAATGCTAAAAAAGAAAACATTAAGTTGGGAAAATTTAATTTCGAACAGTTTAAATGTTGAAATCAATCACAAATTCCACCAACAGATTTCTTAAACACCTCAATTCAAGCATTACCAGAATTAATTGCTTTTGGTTGACCTTGAAATTTAGAATTATTGAATGATCATAATAACTTTATTTTAGGAACTCAAAAGAATGATGGTTCCCCAGTGTTCTTTGATCTATTCCATAGAGATGGGTACAGGAGAAATAGTAATGCAATTATTATTGGAACATCAGGTAGTGGTAAATCCACTTTCAGTATGAAACTTTTAAATTATATGCATTATGCAAAATCACAAATTATCATCATTGATCCACAAGATGAATATGTTGATTTATGCAAAAATATTTCAGGTCAATATATTGATATAAAAAATGACTCTAAAACAATTATTAATCCACTTGAAATCCAAATAAACAAAGTAAATAGTGATAATACCACTGTATTTAACATAATTGATAATCACATTGACTTTGTTTCAAAATGATTCCAAATTCTTTTTGAAAGCATTTCTAATACAGAGAAAATTCTAATCAAAACTGCTTTAAAAACTCTTTATATTAAATGAAATTTTTATCACCAAAAAACAATTAAAGATCTTAAAAGACAGAAAAATTGACCTATTATTGATGACTTTATTAAAGAACTAGAAAACACTCAATTCAATAATGAATTAGAGAAAGAAATTTACCAAAAACCATTAATTAAACTTGTTAAAGAGTTTAAATTCTTTTTCCAAGAACAAATTTCTAATAAAAACATCTTTAATAAACCATCAAACATCAATTTAGACAACAAGTTTATTGTATTTAATGTTAAAAAACTGCTAGCACAACAAAATCAAGGTTCAGCACAAGCACAAATTTATTTACTATTGAATATCATTAACACAAAAATTTATATGAACTCAATCAATAATTCAAAAAATAAGACAATTCTTTTTATTGATGAAGCACACTTTGCTTTAAAAGATAACACACCAGTAATTAGAGAGTTTATTATTGATACAACCAAAACAATTCGTAAATATAATGGTTCTATTGTTTTAGCAACTCAAAATGTAAATGATATTTCACAAAATGCAGCAAAAATACTTGGAAATATTCAATACTCATTTTTCTTTAACTGTAAGCAACTTGATATTGATTCAATTAAAGCATTATATGAAACCAACCAAACTTTAACAGATCAAGATCTAAAATTCATTTCAAATGCTAAAACAGGTGAATGTTTAATGCTTTTAACTGAAAAGAAACACTACCAGATTAAAGCAAATTACAACAATTTAGAAAAAGACTTATTCTTTAAAGATTTCACAATTATAGAGAAATACACTAAGTCTCTTAAATTTGAAATAACAGCTTTATTTAAAAAGTTATCTGATTCAGAGTTGAAAGATGAATTATTAACAGAATATAACAAGGAAATAGCAATGTTTGAATCTAATTTATCTTTATATTCTAAAAATCAGGAATTTTTAAGTTTCCTAGTTTCATTTAAAGAAAACTTAATTAAAGTAATCAGAAATATTTAGTTTAAATATTTTAAAAGGAGAATGAATGAATTCAGAAACATTTTTTTACAGTTTGAGATTAGTAAATGGTGAAAGAGTTGAAAACTTACCTTATGATAAAAAAGTAGATCATATTTATTATCAAAACAAAATTAAAACAGGTGAATGATACTTTTCATTAGATAGAGAAACTAACTATTATCATTTAAAGAACAAAAATGGTGATTGAATTAAAACTGATTACTCACCTGATAGAGCAGATTTTGAAATAAATAGATTTAAACTTTTAGAACACCTTTTAACAAAAGATACCAAATATTATGATAGTAGATATGGGTACACAAGATCAGTTAAAAAAGAAACATTGCAGGTTGAAAAAGCATATCTAGCAAAAAGAATGTGTTTTATTGAAATGCAAGGAAAAATGCTTAATAATGGTGAATATGATGTTTATCAAATTAATCAAATATATCATTCAACATATGGAGAACCAAGAATTACAAAAATTAACAAAGAACAAGTCTCACATATTTATACGTATGATGATATAAAACTAGGTTATTACTTTATTAAAAAGGGAGTAAATAGCGATCCTTTTGCAAAAGAAGTAGTTGAAAAAGTTTTATCAGATGTTAAAGAACTTATAGAATTTGAAGATGATTTTTATGATGAAAGTGAAACTGATTAAAAATCAGTTCAAGGAGTAAATATGGAATTAGAAAAAGAATTAAAAGATGAACTAAAATACTTTATAAAACATTTCAAAATAAATATGAATGAAAATGCTGTTTTTGAAGCAATAGAGAACAATATTGATACAAGTGATAGAAAATTATTACTCAATGTTTTAAGTTTCTTTAAAAGCAATTTTAAAGGTTATTCAAATGAAAACATTGCAAATTTATTATGGCCTTCTATAAATAACCCTGAAAAGTTAAGGGAAATTTATCAAGAAATCTGAAAACATTCAATATTTTTGAAAAAACAAGATGATGATTGAAAACTTGCTTATTTAGAAAGCAAAGCACAAGATATTTCAGAGAGAGTATTTAGATTTGATGAATTACAAAGTTTAATAAATATTGATCTAAAAGAAAACGGTTTAGAAAGTGAATATATTTACTTAGTTAGTGAAATTAAAGATCTTTCTACAAATGATTTTCTTTCAATTAATGATTCAAGAAACAAAATTGAGATTATTAATTCAAAAAAATTAGATGAATTATTTAAAGAGAAACTCAATGAAAGTACTGAAGATTACATTATTAGCATATTAGAGAGAAAAAAATGAGTAAAACAAGTTTAAAAAAAGATGCTGAAACATGAATTAAAAACCAGCAAATTCCATGTTGTAATCATAGAAAACATAATATTTATCAAACAATGAAGTATGCTAGAAAACATAATAAAGTTGTTTTTGATACTGTATATTGATTATTGAATACACAAAAAGTGAATTTAACACATAAAAATTTAGCAATAGTTTGTAAAACTTTATGTACGCCACTCAAAAAACTTAAAAAAGTGAGAATAGTCAATTTTTACAATAAATTATTCCATAGCAAAACTAGCAAATATATTGCATTCACAAAACCAGAATATAAGGAAACTATCTGAAACTTAATTGATAAAGATATCAAAAGAAAAGGTAAAAGTTCTGAGTTATTAGAATATAAAAACACATTATTCAAAGAATACACAGATGAAACACTTAAAAATAACTATTTAGCAGTTTGTGTAATTACTGATGGTATTGATGAAGCAATTTATACACTCTTTGAAAATTTTGATGAAATCAAAAACTCACTTAGATTTGCTATTGAAAAGGAATTATTAGATTGCTGATATAGAGAATTTAAGGATAATCCTAAAAATATCCAAGGAAAGTGTTTTTAAAAGATAAGAAAATAAGAAACTATGCAAGTAGTTTTTTATTTAAAAATAAAAGAAATTTACTAATTTTAAGGAGTAAAAATGAAAAATAAAAAGTTAATTTTAACTTCATTATTACAAATTCCTATAATAACAGCTATCAGTACAATTTCATATGTTCCAACTGATACATTTAGTCCTGAAACACCTGATGATATAGAATTTACAAAAGATTTTACTTATGATAGTTTGTTAAAAATGTTTCATGATGCTTTTCCTGAAAATGTTATTTTAGGGCCAAGAGAAAATGAATATAAGTTAATTAATGAAAATCACATTTCAACTGAAAATACAGATGCTACACCATACATTAACACAGGTAATGAGATTGACTTTGTAAATCCAAGGTATTTTGATTTAGATGAAGAAAGAGACAAAATATATTCATTATTGAATGATAATGTAGAAGTATTATCTTTTGATAGTTTTTGACTTAATTTCAAAGGAAACTTAAAGTTTTATGATGTTTCTAACCAAGACATTTTCAATGTTGCTAATAATAAACCTAAAAAAGCATTAAATTTAAGTAATATTCCAGAATTATCTGAAAAAATAAGATCAGAACAAATCAGAGCAACAGTATTTGGTGTAAATTTCAATGAGACAAACAACAAATTTACTTCATCATATATACCAAAATACCTAACATATAGTTATAAACAAAATTCCGCAAATAATCAATGAAAGTTATTTTCAAAGCAAACAAACCCTGATTGAAGCAGAAATAACACACCAGAAAATGCAACAATTACCATTCAAAATAATGAGTTTTGAACTTCTATAAGACCTTTTTACCCATCAGGTGGATTAATAATTACTTCTGATGGATCTGAAAATTTTAGTTTTCTTCAAAATGATGAAGTACATGATTTAAAAGATGCTATGCTTAATAGTTTCTACAAATTAAACTTATACAATGATCTAAAAACAGCATACAGACATAAACAAAATCAATATTTAGTGCAATCTAATAACCCTATAACAATGAAGGTGGAAAGACCCTTGCCTAATAGTTTATGAATTACACCTAGTGCAAGAGAAAGAAACCTTAGAAACTTAGAATTCACTACAACAATAAACTACATTGATGAAGCAGATATGAAAGAATATGCATTTAATCAATTCTTTAATGCAAGGGGACTTAATAAAATCAATAATGAATGATACTTTCAGGTAGATTATGATGCATTTGTTGATTATGTTTCTAATTTTGGTAAAAATGTTAATCAATTAAAGATATATGAAATTCTAAAAGAGACTTTTGGAACAGCAAATTTTGAATTCAAGTTCCAGAAGGAACCAGAAGTTATTGTTAAATACAATTATTACAATAATGAAAGTGGTGTAAGAGTTCATTTAGTACCTAATTACTCATACTATGATACCAATTGATGAGAAAGATTAACTATTAATGTACCAAAAATAGTGAATAATGAAACATCATTACAAAAGATATTTTCACTGAATGTTCTTGCACCTAAAAGTGATGATCAAGTTTCAGGTGGTGAAAAACCATCAGATCAATATCAAATTTCACAGTTAGAACAACCATCAATAACATTTTTCTCACAAGCAGTTATAAACCTACCATTAAGTGTTAAAAGAAATGAAGAATTGCTTATCAATGATAAAGTAATACCAGTTTCATTAACAGGTTTTACATATAATGTTTTACCCAATGATAAGAAATTAAAGATACAAGTTAAGGTATATCATAGAGAAGAGAATGGTGAAATTAATAGAGATAATTTTAAAATTTACACCATTACTGAAGACTTGTTTAAATCAGCAAAAGTAAATACAGTTTTTGATGAAATTGAATTTAAATTGCATAGTTGAGACCCAACAGTTAATTTAAATCAAGCACAAAAGATAAATCCATACATAATTGATACTAATTTTAAGGAAATTCAAGATGTAGATGGTAATTTAATACCAAACCCTGATTATGACCCTAAAATTAATGCTAAAACAGGTACATACGAGCAAATCTGGACTTTAAACAGTTCTTTTTACAAACACATTCAAGATCTAAATTTATGACCTACAATTACAAAATTAGAAGAAAACAAACTTTCAGAATACTTTGCAGAAGAAAGGAATTCCATCATAGCAAAAACAATCTTTGCTGATAATGGTTTAGTTCTCAATTTTGGAGAAGGTTTTGATAGAATTGATGGTTTTTACTTAGGGAATAATTTAAGCGAATTAAATGATAGTAAAATAAGGAATTCTAAGTTTTCATTACCTAATGAAAGTGAAAAGATATTATATTTTACAAGTCCAAGAGCAAATGGTTGATATCTTTTAAGTGCAACACAAAAAACAGGATTAACTAAGTATTATTTAATTTACCAAACAAACCAAAAATTCAAGCAAAGAGAACAGCAAAACATTCTGGATAAGGCATTTAATGAATTAAGAAATGCAAAATTAGTAAATAATTTAGCAAATTCAAAATTCCTTACTCCTTTTAGAGAATATACAAAAAATAAGTCATTAGATATTGAAAGTATGAGTTATTCAGACTTAGTAATTGAATATGAAAACTTCTTATTCTACAATAATGTAGTCTTTAATGTTAATTTTAAAGAGTTAAATACATCAGAATTATTAAGAGAATTCTTTTTTGATGAGTTGATTAAAAACAATAAGCTTATTTTAAGAGATCAGCCATTATTCAAGGAACAAACAAATAGTGAATTACCAATAGATAATTGAAATTTATCTACTCCTTTAAGGAGTGTTTTAGGGAATTTAACACCTAATAACTTATCATCAAAACCAGAACTTAATGAATTTTTAGAATTATTTAAGCAATTTCTAGAAACAAAAATTCAAAACAACAAAGAAGTTAAGAATATTTATAGTTATTTTTCATCTGAACCTATTTCAAATGAAATATTAAAACCAGAAACTTTTGAATATTTAAATAATGTTAATGATAAAAATATTGAAGTAAGACAACCAAATGAAAGCATTTATACATATGACTTTTCATTCAAATATAATCTAGATCCAAACCAAACCGTTATTAGATTTAATATGAATAGAAATAATCATACTGTTGATTTAACACCATTCCTTTCAGCACTTGGTTATAAGGTTAAATGACCTATAAAAGCAGAAATTGATAAGGGCAAAATTAAAGAGTTTTTAGAAAACAAAACTTTTAATGATTGAAACAATGAAACTGGTTTGAAGGAAATTATTGATTATATTAAAGAGAATATCTTAAACATAACAATTAATGGTGAAACATATCAACAAAATGCATTTGATACAACAGAAATACACCTTGGAACCAAGGAAATTCAACTTAGAGATATTATCAATGCATTAAAACCAGAAATTAATTTAACAGCAAAGAGCATTTATATTTATCTTAATAATGAAATTGAAGTAGAAAATGAAAATATGGTGTTCTATCAATCTGATTCAAGAATTGATTTAGAACTACCAAACTTCTCAAACCCATTTGCATTTTTAAAAAGCATTAAGAACTTATCATATGATAATTTAACCAGAGATGAACTTGTTGCAAAATTGAATGATCCTGCATTGTTTAATAACTTTGTAATGAATACATATATTGATAACAAGTCATATAACTTTAACCTTAACTATTTAAGAGACTTTTACATACAAAATATCAATGATAATTTAAGTCTTTTAACAACTGATGAATACACAAAATATTTATCAGATGATGAAATAAAAGATGAAGGAGTTAAAACATTGCTTAAAAACCTTGTTTTAAGGCCTTTAAATGCATTAAACAGAGATGATATATTAATAGAACAACTTAAATATATCTTTGCTAATAAGAGCAAAATAAATGCTAATAGTGATAAAACCAATTTACCTAACTTTAATTTACCTAAACCTGAATTAATCAACCAATTCAAAACACCTGAATTCAAAGTTGAATATCAAGAAGCAATGAAAAATTATGAAGTATTAGAAAGAATTTTTAAGTACTGAGTACCAAAAGCAAGAAAGAGTTTCACTATTTCTAACCATAGAAAGACAATTTATGATGGAACATTATCAGAATTACTTTCTGATATGGAACCATTTAAGATTATTTTAAGTGATGAAAATAATTTATTTACCTGAGAAAAAATAAATGATTTCTTTCGTTCAAAAATAAGAGAGTACAACAAAATTTCACTGCAACCAGATAAATTTAGGTTTTTAAATAATTCATTAGACAAATTTAAAGAGTGATTAGAATATGCTAAAAAACTTAAAAATAGTCATAGAAAGAAAATTTTATATTACTTATGAAGTTTTTTAGATCAACAAGCATTAAAAATAAGCAAAAATAAAGTTGAAACCATAAAACTGTTTTCACACTTTTTCCCAAATGCTACCATTGATAACCTAATACAAGGTATTTATGATGGTTTAAAACTCACAAATAAATATCAGGGACAAGATACTGAAACATTAAAAGAAGGTATTTTCAATAAGGAAACAAGTTTAAATGAAAGTTTCTACCTATTAAAAACATCAACCAACTTTGTTTCACCATTTAGATCTATAACTGGTACTTATAATTTACCAATTTATGTTTTTAGTAATATTGATCCAGAAAATTTAAATGATAACACATTCAAAACTACACCAGATGATGATTTTACAGATGATTCTGGTACAACAAATACCAATGGTGATGATGAAGGAGATGAAGAAACAGCTAATGGAAATCCAGGAAAAAATGGTGATAGTGGAATAAATAATGGTGATGATAATCACTCAAACACCAATAATAATGACGCTGGAAACGGCAATGAAAATAACCAAAAACCCAATGATAAAGGGACAAAAGAAAAAAACAATGATGCGGAAACGCCAAATGGTGGTGATAAAAACCCAATTCATTTAGCTAACAAAATTGACTTATCAAAATATAAGTTTAAAAATATTCAGTTTTTTATAAATAATGAATATTTAGATGATATTAAAGTTGAAATTGTTAAAGAAATTGTGAAAAATATTGTTGAAGTATTTAATTTTGATGAAAAAATAAAGTCAGAAATTATCAATCAAATTGAACTACCTGAATTTGATGATGAGTTTTTTAAAGTTATCAACAAAAAAGAGAAACAAAAATTAATTAATGGTAAAGATTACTATGAAAATACCAAACTACTTAATTTTAGAGCAAAGAAAAACTCAACTATATTAACAGGTGGAAATAACTTTACAATAGATTTTTACACTAGCAAAGATTTTAATCCATTCAAAAAGCAGGAAGAAGCAGCAAAAGAAAGGATTATATGAATTTCATCTGTTGTACTTGGAATAATAATACTATCAGGTGGAATAGCAACAGTATTTACACTAAATAAAAGACAAAGAAAGGTAAAGGTATTCTAATGAATAAATGAAAAAAACCTATGAGAATGAAATTCTTTTGGTTATGAATTGTAGGTGCAATTTTTATTATGTTTATACCATATGCAATCATTGACTTAGTTAATAGTTGATACCTATTTGATACAGCACAAATTGTTATTGTGATAACTATTATTACAATTGCTACAATCTTTTCTTTTGTATCAATAATCTATTTATTCTTACAATTGAAAATAATCAAAAAGAAACGTAAATTAACAAAGAAATTAATTGCAATTCAAAAGCAAAATAACCCAGAAAATACAAAAACAATTAAACAAATTGAAAATGAAATTGAAGTTTTAAATAAAACCTACTTTAAATAAAGGAAAAACATGAAAATATACTACAAAGGAACAGTGTTTCCATCAAAACACAACAAAATTACAATGGATGTTAATAATGTTGGTTATGTAATTAATGTAATTAATTCAGAACATTTTATACCATGAGAGAAACAAAAAGTATATATTACTGAAATTCAAAAGGACATATATGGTTTCAGAACATTTAATGAAAATATAATGTTTCAGCAATTAACTCAACCAAAAGACATCTCACCATACAAAGCACTAACAATACTTAGAGATAATGATTTAATTGATTTATGCAAAGCAATAGTAAATGAAGACTATAATAAATTACTTGAATTAAAACTAAGTGAGATGACCTTAAATAGAATTTTTAGAACAATGAAAAAGACAGCATTATATGTTCTTGATTCATTAAGAGATAAAACACCAATTCAAAATTTTGATGGAATAATTCAAGCAGAAACAGAAACCATTCAAAATGATGAAAAACTCTAAGAAATAGCATTAAAAAATAAACTCACTACACATTTATGTAGTGAGTATTCTTTTATATATTTAAATTTATATCTTAATATATTATAAAAAATGATGAGTGTATATTGCTAACAACAGCACCCCATACTTGATGCAATGAAACCTTATTTTATTAATGTGTGGCGATGCTTGCAAACAGGTTGTTCCATTTAATTTTCATGTTTTAAAACACTACTAATTCACACATAAATATTGTATCATTATTTTTTTATCTTGATTTATTAATTTCTGATATCATTTCCATAAAAACATCTCAGTTATATAAAATAAAAAGGTTTTTAAATTAAGAAATTATCAAATAAGACAAAGGCAACATTTAAATGTTGTTTTTTAATTTGAATTCAGTTTGGAATTTCCAAAATTTTATAAAAAAAATGATGGGTTATGGTTCACAATAACCCCCACCTTAAGACATAGCAACCTTATTTTATTAATGTGTGGCGATGCTAGCAAGTATAATGTGCTACTTATTGATTTCTCAATCACACATAAATATTCTAGCATAAAAGACATTTATTGTTTATATTAAAAAATTCATAAAAAAAGATGGATTATGCTTACTGAAAAGGATCCATCTTACATTAAATACTTAGTTAAATAATTATTTTAAATTACATTTTTGATAATCTTTGCATTAAATCAACAAATGCAGCATATTCTTCTGGTCTTTCTCTTTTTTCTCTTTCTAATCTTTCATCTAATTCTTCAGGTGTAGTTCAACCAGAATCAACACTTATAATAACTTTGTTCTTGCTCTTTGGAATCATATTAACTTCTTTCTTTGTAAATAAATTTTATCTTTTTCTCATTAATAACCAATAATTATTTTATTAAGTAATCATTTTTTGATTTCAGTTCGTGTTTTTTCTTGTCTTTCTTTAATATCTAATTCTTTTTCTTTAGATAATTTTTTGAAACATGTAGGGTTTTGATTTTTAAAATCTTGACTATTTTCAAATAGATCTGCTATTTTAGCATTTGATAATTGAAATTCAAAACAAGCTATTTCATTTTCTATATTTTTATTATATTCTTCAAGAAAACTTGAATTCTTAACATTAGAACTTCACTTAAAATAAAAACCAAAATCAAAAAGCATTACTTTTAATAATGAAAATGAAAATCTTTTATTCCCATTTTTTAGCAAATGAGAGTTTAAAACTGATATAAATATGTCTGTAACAAAATCAAAAACACTTCATTGCTCCTTGTATGAATATATATTTACAACCTGTTTTACTTTATCTATTATTTTTGCATTTGGATCTACATATTGAAAATCATTTGGATCTTTTGATATTGCTTTAACTGCTTTTGCAGCAGCAAATGCTTTTGGTATTATATTGTCTTCAAAACTCTTTTTTATGTAATTTTCAACATTTTTCATTTCATTGAACTGTATACTGTGTATTTTAAATAAAATTTCTGCTGGTTGATAGAATTTACTATGAAATTCTCAATTGCATGTTTCACTATTAAAATTTATCAATGAACTTTTATATATATTAACAAATTCATCAATATTCTGAAAATCTGCTCTTGCAAGTGTAATATTTATTTTTTTCATTAATTTCTCCGATTATTTTATTTTTCTCTTTATTATAGTTATATCAAATTAATGATTGTTTTTATGAATGCATAAGAATTTGCATTGTTTTTTTATGGTTTTCACAATAAATAACATTTTGTGAAAATATAAAGTCAAAGCTTATGCAAAATGTAAAATGAAATCTATGTAATTTGTAAAATGAATGATGTTTAAAATGTGGAAATTGAAACTGGAAAAACTCACAATTCCTTTGAATTTAATATAATTTATATTATGAAAAGAAATAAAAAATGATTAAAATTTATCAGTTTAGGAGCACCTGTTGTGCTTCTTCCATTGATATCAGTGTCTTGTGAAACACTTAATAAGTACTTTTTAAAATATAGAAAAGAACCAAAAGATAAACAAGACCCCAAATCACCTTCAACACCCCCAGAAACAAAAAAGGAGACACCTTCAACACCACCTGAACCAAATTCAAACACAACAAATCAGGTAAACCCAATTGATGTAATTAACAATTTCAATAGTATTTATACATCAGCAAATCAATTTGATGTAAATCCTCAAGCATTTCATGCTGCTGGTACATTTTTAGCACATATTATACCCGCTGAACCCCCAACACCACAAGAAACATGGAAGTTCATCTTAAAACATGCACCTACTATTTGATATTATTCAGGAATTAGCAAATATTATGATTACATATTACAAGCAGATAACTTACCAAATAGTGTTGAAACCATTCAAAAAAGATTACTTAAATTAAAATCAGGACAAAGTAGTTATGAAACTATAAACATTGAACCACCAAGAACTAGATTAGGTATAGAATGAGTTAATGCTAGAACATATGACTTAGACACAATTATTCAAGTATTTGGTGATTTCTATACATTTACTTCAGCTTATGCTTCAATGTATCATGGAATTGTTCCATTAGAACGTGATAGCAAAGAGACAGAAATCAAAAAAGATGTCTCAGATCGTGCTGCAAACTGACATAAATATAGAGATGCTGACTTAACAGAAGAAGAAGGAAGTTATAAAAGAATTTCATATTATGATATGTATAAAGTTTCAAGAAACTTCTATGAAAGACAAGATAGACACTTCATACAAGATAGAGTTAAAATAAGTCCAAGTGATAGTTCAAGAGAAAGAAGATTACTTTCACTTGATCCAGTTCCAGGAGTTGCACCTTCTGATTATCTTTATGTTAATAAATGATACAACTATAAATACCCTTATTCATCATTAACAAAAATAGATAACAGAAATTATATTGGTGTATTCCCACAGGAATATCAAACAGAAACAAAAGAATGATCTCCAATGCTATTTTACAATTCAACACTTGTTTTAGCACCATTTAAGGCTATTTTAAACTCAAATGTAATGAGTAAAGGTCTTACACTATTAAAACACTATGTAGATTTCAAAATAGTGCTCTCAATGCTTAAAAAAGACCCAACAAAAACCTTTATTGAGTTATTAGATGATAAAACAAACACAAAATTACAAGAATTCTATGCTAAAAACAATTATGAAAATGGTTTTAGAACACTTTTATCAGCATTAATTGGAGCAGTTTCTAGTGTGATTGACCCAACTATCTATTTAAACTACATTAATGAAGATGGTAAAAAATACTTCTTCTATGATGAATGACCTGATTCATATGAAATAGCATTACATGGTCGTAAAGACTACTTACAACCTTCAAATCAGCGTGCAATTTATACTTTTGGTATAAATCTATACAACAAGTTTTTAATGCCTTTAAATTACATTTTAAATGAAGAAGATGAGTTTGTATTTCCTACATCAGGTAGATTTAGTGCAGAAAACAAAAAAGAAGCAAAATTTAAAACAGCATTATTTAATGAATTCTATAAACCAGTATTTGGAGCAATTGAAACACTACCAAAAGATGCAAATGATGATGCTAAATTAATGGTAGCAAGACAAAAAGTTAAGAACTTCCTTGAAAATTCTATTGTTAAAATAGTTTCAGCAGCACCAGATTCTAATGAAAATAACCATAAATATATTCAAAAAGATAAGAATTTACTTTTAATTTACAATATTACATCAAAAGATATTGAATCAAATCACTTCAACAGACTTTGATTAAAACCTGAAACAACAACAGGAGAATAACTTAATATCACATACATAAGATTATTAATTCTTATGTATTTTTTTATTCTTATTTATGTGAAAATAGTTTCACAAAATGTGGAACAGCACTTATTTTAAGGTTTATTTAGTAAAATTTGAATATGAATGAAAGAAATATAAAAGAAATAGAATACATTAACAAATTATCTTGTGATGAGATAACAGCATTATCTGAAAAGTTCAAAAACTCAGATGAAAGAAGGGAACAAAAACTAAATATTAACAAAAGAATAGTAAGAAAGATAATAGGACAAAACAACAATGTATATGAATTTGTAATTTATGAGTATTACTACTATGTTAATGGTAAAAAGCACTTCAAGAGATATTATCCAGAAAAATATATACATCTATTTCATAGAACTTATGATACCAAACTAGTTATTGATAGTTTTTATCAATACTGTGGTTTAATCAGAAACAAATTTGTTAAGATCAGTTGAAATTTATGTAAATATTATGCAAACAAATATGACTTATTTAACCAAACAAGCAATATAGAGATAAAGAAACAATATGCAAATACAATTTATATCTCAATTGATGATTGTTATGGTAAAGCAAGGGGAAATAATAAGGTCAGCAAAACAAATAGTAAGATCATAAAAATATTCTCAGATAAAAATGAAAGTCCAATTTATACATATGAAACATACACTTCACAAGACAAAGAGAAGCTTACAAACAAATCAAGAGCAGAATTAATAATGACTATTATTCAAAAGTATTATGTTATAGACACAAACACCAAATTATACCTTTTAAGTGATGGTGCAGTTTACTTCAAAAATTTAGCAAAATTATTGAATGCAGAACATATTTATGATCACTTTCACTTTATTAAACATTTCAATTTCATATTCAAAAAACCAATATTTATCATTAAGAATGATGTTAAAGAAAAACTCTTAATTGATAATCAACCAGTATGGAAATGACTGCAAAATTCAATTGAAAACAAAGATGAATTCATAGACAAATTACTACAACTATTAACTTATGAATTTAACAATAAGAACACAAAAAATAACATAAAAGCATTCTTGAAATTCATAAATAACAATTGCAAAGACTTAAAATTCAATGTAAATAACATTACAGCACAGTCTGAATCATCTGTAAGTTTATTTAAATCATTATACAAAAAGAGATATTCAACATTTTCATTAAATACAATATTCAATTTAATCAGTATCAATAAAAGTGAAAAATGCAACTTCTTGAATTTTAAATCACTAGTTAATGAAATCAGGGAAACAGCAGAAATTACTTATGAACCAATTCTTTGAAATGAGATAAATTACAATCATTATTGAAATAATTAATTTGAATATTTAAGGAATTGTGGTATCACGCGTGCATTATGCGCGATAAATATATTTAGAATAAATATATTGCTCTTGTCTTTAATATCATCCCTGATTATTTCAAATTGGGGGGTTAGCATTAAATAGCAGGTATTGCTTTATATAACAGAGTATATTCAATTAGCCATAGTAAATGACGCACTAATGAATAGAATATATTCAATACAACATGTAGTACATGACGCATTAAAGAGTAAATAAGAAAATACACATCATTTATAATGATGTGTAGGTTTAATTACAACCTTTAATAAAACATGTTCCACATTCCAGTTAATTTTGCATTTTTTTGCAAACAGATGTTAATGTTGATATAATATTTAAAAATGTAAAACCTACATTATTTTCCTTCCCCCTTATAATTTTAACTTCTATCACTGTTATAACAATGCCGATCACAACAATTTGAACCTTGTCATTATGATCTGCAAATGCTGCTTATATTCTCTTAGGTCTGGTATTTATTGTGATAAGTGTATATGTAGCGTATGGAATAACTAAGGTTTCCACTATATTATTTTCAGATGACCCAAATCATAATCAATATAAGGAACAAATCGATAAATACAAAAGATCATTTCTTATTAATTTAATTTTGAATATTGTCAAACCCAGATATAACACAATAATGGAAACATCCCAAGATATGAAAGGAAGATTTTAAAAAATTATGGATAAAAAAGATTACGGACCCAAACATAAGAAATTTATAGTTTATATAGCTATCTCATTAATATTTGGAACTTTAGCATTAATAACATCTGATGCGTTTCTTACTCATTGATTACTTTCGTTTCGTAATAATAAAATAGAAAAAATTAGTTCAATATCTCTAGTTTGATCTACTTCTTTTATGCTTATTGCGTTATTATGGGTAATTCTAGTATTAAGATTTTTAACAAGACTATATTTTAGAAACAATGATAAATATGATCGAATAAGATCATATTATCTTAGTTTAGAAAAATCATGATTTAAGGATAAAATTCAAAAACATGCCATTATATCTTCTGCTGATGAAATTGATATTGAAAAACAAGGTAAAGAAATCGTTTCAAAATATAATAACTTTACCAAATGAATTTTAATTCCAATGTTTGTTGTAACAGGTGTTATATGAGTTTCAGGTCTTATTACTTTTGTAATTGTAATATTAAAATATGGCACAGAAAAAAATTATATATTATGATTCTTGCTTTCTGCTCTTTGAGTGGTATATATTGTGGTATTTGTAATAATTGGCCTTTACACTTTAAAAAGATATTCATTCATTGCATTAAGTAAGAAACCTGCATATCAATATGCAAATAATGTCATTTCTAAAAAAACCAAAGTAAGTCTTTGAATATTAAATAACTTTTTATACAGAGCATTTATCATTACTTCGATAGAATCGCCAAAACTAAGAAAACAACGCCTTAATATAGATGAACAAAAAGAAAACAACTAAAATATAGAATTATTCACAAAAAATACAAGTTTATCTTGTGTTTTTATATAATTTTTTATGTATAAAATCAGAATTTAGATTTTATAAGAAGTGAATAATAATTAATATTCCAAAATAATTTTTATTAAAGGAGTTATTTTATGCAAGACATAGAAAAAATGAATCAATATAAATTTAATTTAAATAAATTAAAAATCTTAACATTAGTAGATATATTTATTTTAGTTCCATACATACTCATCTATATTTTATTTTCGTTTATTGAAGGTATTTATGCATATTATGCTACGGTAATATCACTTTTAGTTATTTCACTTTTAGCATTTGCAAGCTTTATAGTTGTAAAAATAATGGTTATAGTAAACTTAATTCAAGTATTAAGAATGAAAAATCTTAATTTCAATAACATGACAAATACTCGAATGATATTTACCTTAATGATAGTAGGAATTATTAGTTCAATAGTACTATTAATTGGTGTTTTCATGGAGTTAGATAATGTTGAGAAAATTTCAAACGGAGCAAAAACAACACAACCAGAAGATACACACGAAACTTATTCAATTAAAGAATAAGCATAGTGTTGTGGTAAGAATAATAGACAAGGAATTTCTCCTTGTTTTTAATTTTCATTGCACAAACTGTGCTAGTTTTTTTGTATCTTAAAATAATTTAAATTTGTTATCATATTTATATGAAAAAAGAGATTCAAGTAAAAATAGAAATTCAAAAAAATTCAAAAATCAAATACGAATATAATAGAAAAACAAACCAAATTGAAGTTGACAGAATTTTAAGAGGTGATTTTGTTTACCCATGCAACTATGGTTTTGTACCAAACGCATTAGACTGAGATGGAGATGAATTAGATGTTCTTTTATACTCAGAAGAAACATTTATGCCAGGAGTTGCTTTAAATGCTCGTATCATTGGAGCAATGAAAATGATCGATGATGGTGAAACAGATACTAAATTAATCGCTGTACATGCAGATGATTATCGTTTAGATCACATTAATTCATTAAAAGATTTACCACTTCCATTCTTAGACACAGTTAAAACATTCTTTAGCACATACAAAAACTGAAAACGTGAAGGCATCACATCAGTTGAAGGATTTGAAGACATTGAATGAGCATTAGCTGAGTATGATGAATGTGTAGAATTAATGGAAAAATATGGAGAAATAGATAAAAAAGAATTCATCAAATTAATGATGGAAAAACATCCTGAAAAGTACACATTTTAAGTAAAAAATGATTATTAAGCACATCCTTGAGTGTGCTTTTTCTTATTTTTTTCTTCGTCTTTCTCTAAAAAAGCAAGAAAAATATTTTATAAGCCTTGTAGACAGCTATTTTGCGTTTAAAAAATGCAAAATATGCAGAAAAACTTAAAATGTGGAAATTTTCACAAATTCTTATATAAAAATCTTTTTATACCTAAAAAACTTTATAATAAGAGTGCTTGAAAATAGATTTTCAAGATATTAAACAATAATTATTGGAGATATATGAAACTTAAAAAATTCTTATTAGGATCAATGCCAGTTTTAGCTGCATCATCATTATTTGCAGCTTCAGCTGGATGTTCATCTACAGAAGAAAAAAACACAAATAATCCAGAAACACCAGCACCAGGTACAGGTGCAACTGACCCAAACAAAGATTTACCATACTATGTAGCACCTAATGATCGTATTGCTAACATTAGAAAAGATGATTCAGTTTCTGTTTCATCTATTCAAGAAGGTCAAACATTACCAACTGTTACAGTTGTTTCTGAAACAGGGAAAATGCTTGATAAATCATTTAACCAATCATCAATGGAAACATTATGAACATTACGTGAACAATTAGGTAATAAACTTGATGTTACAGGGGTTGAATCAACAACACAAAACTTAAACTCAACATATGAAGCTTTACTTTCTAAACCTGCTAACCAAGTTTGAGTATTATCAGGTTTTGGTCACGGTTCAGTAATTGAATCATTTATTCCTCAACATTTAGAAGAATTAAAAGCTAAAAATGTTAAGATCATTGTTATTGATGCAGGATTATCATCAAACGCATCACAAGATGTTAAAAATTATTCAGATTTATACTTCTTAACATATAAAGTAAACCAATCAGCATATATTGTTGGTCAAGCAATTAACAATTTCCTTAAAGATAAACCAGAAGCAGAAAGATCAACATACGTATTTGGAGGTGGTCCATACGATGGTGTAACAGACTTCATCGTTGGTTATCTTAAAGGTATTTACACTGCAGGTAAAAACATTGAAATTAAAACAGATGACGGAAAAGTTAACTTAGACTCAGGATTCCAAGCTGACGATAAGATGAATGCGGCTATTGCAAAAATGCTTAGCACACACGCAAAAATTGACTTACCAGTTGCTGGAACTGCAACATCTCTTTTAGTTGATAAATTAGAAACAACAAAAGATAATTCAACAAAAATTATCGGAGTTGATGTTAACCAAGCTGCTGCTTTCAAATCAAACGCAGATAAATTTATTACATCAATTACTAAAAATATTTCACAATCTGTTTACGATACATTACTTTACATATTATTCAGAAAAGATGAAAAAGATATCTTCGTTACTAAAGAAGAAGGTAAAGTATTTGACCACGCAGGAACATTTAAAGAAGATTGAGTTGGATATGCACCAAGTACACTTGGAGATGAAGCAGATAAAGCTGCTATGAACACAGCATTAGAAAATGCTAAAACTGCATTCCTTGCTTTAACAGGAGACAACTTAACATACGTGGATAACAGAAAAGTAATGCCAACATCTGAAACAGAAGCACCTAATGTGCAAGAATTAATCGCTGGAATTGTTGCTCAAATTAATGCAAAATAATTAGATTAATCTTTATAAAAAATGCACCTTAAGTGCATTTTTTCTATTTTGTTTATTAGATTAGTATTAATTATTTTCGAGTTTCTGTATTCAAAAGTTTCAATCAAATATTATTCATTTTGTAACTTTTGTTGATTGGGTTATTACGATTAATTCTAGAATTAAGTTAAAAAACTTAAAAGTATGAATAATATTAAGTACTTAAATCACTAATAATTATCTAAAACACAAATCCAAAGTTATCTCATAAAACATGCTTTTAAATATTGATATTTTGATATTAAATTGAAATAGACATCATTGACTGTTGAATCACTAAATTTTAAGATATAAAAAGTAGTAAAACTCATGATATTTTATAATATTTGATATTTTTAAGTTCATTTACTTAGTTATTACTATTTACCTATATAATATAGGTAATAGTATATATACTATTATTTATTTAGAAAAGGAAAAAATGGAAAGAACTAATGCTATTGAGTTTATAAATATTTCTAAGTCATTCGGTTCTATTAAAGCCAACCGTGAAATTTCTTTTGCGGTAGAAAAAGGAACAATCCATGCTTTAATCGGTGAAAACGGTGCCGGTAAAAGTACATTGATGTCAATTCTTTTTGGTCTTTATGAACCTGATGAAGGAATTATTAAAGTAAACGACAAAGAAGTTTTAATTAAAGGTCCAAACGATGCCAACAAACTTGGTATTGGTATGGTTCACCAACACTTTAAACTTGTTGATGTTTATTCTAACCTAGAAAACGTTGTTTTAGGTGATGAAACATACAACAATGTGACAAGAGTTATTAACTATGGTCCTGCAATTGAAAAAATCAAAACTATTCAAAAAATGTTCAATCTCCACTTCGATCTCAACAAAAAGACAGGTACTGAATCTGTTGCGACTCAACAAAAAGTCGAAATTATGAAGATGCTTTACCGTGACTCAGAGATTCTTATTTTCGATGAGCCAACTGCTGTTTTAACAGACCAAGAAATTCAAGGTCTTTTAAACACATTTAAACTTTTTAGAGAACAAGGAAAAACCATTTTATTTATTTCCCACAAACTTGCGGAAATTAAAGAAGTTGCAAACAACGCAACTGTTTTAAGACACGGTCAAATTAAAGGTAATTTCCGTGTTGCAGACGTTTCAATTGAAGAAATGGCTGAACGTATGGTTGGAGGTGAAGTAGAAATAGCTAGAAACGAATACAGCGACACATCTAAAAATGAAGTTGTATTAAGTCTTAAAAATGTTTCTACAGATGGTGAAAAACCATTACGGAATGTTTCATTAGATGTTAGAAAAGGTGAAATTGTTGCTATTGCCGGAGTTGAAGGTAATGGGCAAACAGACCTTGAATACGTTATCTCAGGTATGATAAAACCTGTTTCAGGTGAGGTTACACTTAAGAAAACAAAATTCACAAAAGAAAGAGAAAACTTAGTTTCAAAAGAAAGTAAGAAGAAAAATGTTATATTAACAATTTCATCATTAATTTCACTTTATTTTGGGATAATTCTCTTATATTTACCATCTATAACAAAAGATATCGAAACTTTATTCCGTGTTTTAGGTGGTTCATTAGTTATGTTTGGATTCACTCTCATCATTGTTTTATTATTAAAAATTTATGGTGCTAAATTAAGAGTTGTTAAAAACATTGCTAACTTAACCATTAAAAAGCAAACCACAAATAAAGAGTTTCGTCTTTATAAAGCACTTACAATATTCACATTTATTGTTGGAGTTTTAAGCTTAATCGTTGCCTTTTTAGGTATCGGAGTAAATCCTCAAGATTCAACTATAAGTGTGCAATCCTTCTATATTGTTTTTGGATTCACAATTGCATTTGCTTTATTATTCTTAATCATTGTAAGCTTGTCACTTACAACAAAAACATTCTTTAACCAAAAAAGCGACAACACTACTCAAACAGACATGATAATTCAAAAAACAAAACAACGTCGTAACGTTGTATCATCGATTTTATCTGTTGTATCTATTTTGACAGCATTTGCTTCTGTAGTTATATTAATTGTATTATTAGTATCTGCACAAAGTGTAGATTCAAGTTATGTAATTAATGCTACAAACTCAGTATTATTTATTCCATTCGTTGCATTAGTAGCAACATCATTCGTATTTTATTTATTAGCAGTTATCACATTCTTCGTATTAAGTGCAGATGCAAACGCTGCCGCAGAAAAAGAAAGTGATTATATTACAATTAGTGACTTAACAGTTACTGAAATTTCAAAACTTGGTCTTTCATTTATCCCAAGTGATAGACATAAACATGGTCTCGCATTAGACTATAACATTAGAAATAACACAATTTTACGTAGACTTTGAGATAAAAGATATCAAAAAGCAACAGTTCTTAATGCTAAAAACATTACTACTGATACAGCTGATATCATTGATCAATTCGACGTACGTGGAGCAAGAAATGGTTACTCTATTTCACGTTCTCTTTCAGGGGGTAACCAACAAAAATTCATTGTTGGACGTGAAATGCTTACACCTCATGACTTTATTTTAATTCTTCAACCTACTCGTGGATTAGACGTTGGAGCTATTAAAAATATTCATGAAAAAATTATTGCTGAGAAAAAAGCAGGAAAAGCAATTTTACTTATTTCATATGAGCTTGATGAAGTATTAGCATTAGCTGATAAGATTGCTGTTATGAACACAGGAGAAATCCTTGCTGTTAAACCTGCAAACCAACTTACAAGAACAGAAATTGGTATGTACATGGCTCATAAAAATGAAGGAGGTGCACAATAATGGTTAAAGATCAAACAAGTACTAAACCATCTTTAGTCTCAAAAACAATTCTTGCTTTTGACGGATTAAAAAGATTCTTAATGTTTGAAGATAAGAAAACATCAAGAAGAAAATTATATGCATCACTTTGGGCTGTTGTATTTGGATTATTATTCGCTTCTGTTTTATATTACTTACTTGGATTACCAAAATCATCAGCACAAAACCCTATCCACATTTGAAGTTTTATTGAAAACTTAATTTCATTCTCAACAGCTAAACAAGTTTTCCAACGTACAACAATATACTTCATTATTTTTGGATTCTCTGGGTTAGCCGTTGCCGTAGCATTTAAATCAGGATTATTCAACATTGGTGTTCCTGGTCAAATGTTATTACCTGGTATTGTGTTCTTTGCAATTATTATATCTGCACGTGTTCCAATATCAAACGTTGACCCTAAATTTATCGTTGGTATGTTCGTAACATTTATTATTATTGGTGCTTTAACAGGTGCTGTATCAGGTGCCTTAAAAGCTTTCTTTAATGTTCACGAAGTTATTTCAACAATCTTCTTAAACTGAATTATTACTTATATTTCAGTTTGATTATTCAATATTAACAACCACATTTTCTTTGGTCCAGAAACTCCTTCAGAATACGTTTTCACATTCTTAGGGGAACAAGGTGGAACTAAGATTTTACAAATTCCAACAGAAATTGTTTGAAATTTCATTTACTTTGGTCTTGCATTACTTGGAGTATTTGTTATTGGTGCATGATTTGTTTATTCAAAAACAACTCTTGGTTACAAAATCAAGATGATTGGTATTAACAAATCAAACGCTAAATATGTTGGAATTAATGAAAAAATTACAACTATTACAATAATGGCTGTATCAGGTGGTTTAGCTGGTATTAGTGGTTTCTACTACATTGTTATGGGTATAAATAGAATTCCTAGTGCTAATGCACCACTTAATATTGGTTTTGAATCTATTGCTATTGCATTGATTGCTTTAAATAACCCAGTCGGTGTAGTTGGTTCATCACTTTTATATGCATTAATTTATGGATCACAAAGTAGATTCGCAGTTGCATCACCACAATATCAAATTAGTCAAGATTTCTTCCCAATCATTACTGGGGTAATCATCTTTATGGCTGCAACATCAATTATGCTTGAAAAATTTAGACCAATAAATGCTCTTAGAAAGGCCCTTGTTTTACTATTCTCAAAAGAATACTGAATGAACTTTAAAACATATCATAAAATAGGTTCACATTCATTTAAACATAAAGCTTACTTAAAAGCATTAGCTCAATACAAAGCAGAATTCTTAAAACGTAATAATTTAACTGAAATTGATGAGAAAAATGCTGACGCATTTGAAAGATCAAAAATGTTATTCAAAATTAAATTCTTTAAAGAATTCGAAAATGGTCTTAAAGCATCTAATAAAGAATTAAAACAACTTGCATTACGTAAACAAATTCTTATTCAAGATGTAAAAGCACAACACCAAAAAGAACTTAATGATTTCTTAACACACCAAAAAGATATTGCTATCTTAGAACAAAAATTAAGAGAAATCAAAGCTGCATTTGCTTCTGCTATCAAAGCAGCAAAATCAGATGAAGAAAAAATCAAATTACATGAAGAACTTAAGGTAAGAACTCAAGGTATTCATGAAATGATTGCATCTGCAAGACACGATATTTCTAACAAAGAATCACAACTTAAGAAAGAACTTCTTGATAGAATTAACAAAATTAATAATGATTATGTTGATGATTATATTGCTGAATACAAGAAATATCACTATTTAACACATAAACATGAACTTGCATTAATCAAAAACGGTAATAAAGATCGTATGATTGAGTACAAATACCATGAAAAAGAATATGAAAACTTTGTTGCTAAACTTATTGCAAGTAAAAAGAAAGCATCTACAGAAGAAAAAATGGCTATGTATGATGAAATTTCTAAACGTAAATTTGAGTTATTAAGATTTAAAGAAGAATTAGGTCTTAATAAACACAATGACATTATCGAAATCTTTAAAGCTGAGAAAAAAGCACGTAAAAATGTTTTCAAAGCTGTAAAAGAAAAAATTTATCAAGATTTTAATGCAAAACACTTTACAAAACCTTATGATAAATTTGTAGCCAAACATGAAGTTGCACCAAAAGGAGGGGAATAGAATGGAAATAGTTGTTTCATATGCTGTTTTCTACTTTTGTATCTTAATTTTAGGAACAATTTCTGGAATCTTCTCTGAAAGAGGGGGAATTGTTAACATCGCAATTAATGGTTTCATTCTTTTCGGTGCTATTATGTATATGCTATTTAGTGCTATACTAAATAACATATTCTATGATAAAGTAGGTAATGGATATACACCTCAAACAATCAGTGATTACTGACAAATTCCTGTGACATTAATTTCGATAGGAGCAACAATTTTATTTACATTATTATTTGGTTTCACAACAATTAAACTTAAATCAGACCAAACAATTTCAGGGTTTGCTATTAATATTTTAGCTCTTGGAATTGCGTCAATCTTAATTCTTGTTATTACAACAAATAAAAATTTATTCCCAATGCAAGATGCTACTGTTTCTATTAAAGGAAGAAATGAGTTAGCATATGACACAAGTATTGGTACATACGGAAATATTCTTTCATTCAAATCGATTGTAACAATTGTTGTTGTAGCTATATCATGATTTACATTAAACAAAACACGTTGAGGTCTTAGATTCCGTGCAATTGGGGAAAACCCACAAGCAGCCGATGTTGCTGGAGTTAATGTTAATAAACTTAAATGACAAGGTATTATTATTGCTGGTGCAATTGCTGGTCTTGCTGGAACATTCTTTGCTCAAGGTTTTGCATCAACAATTTCATCAACAAAAGACGTTGCTGGATTAGGATACTTAGCACTTGCTATTATGATTACATCTAGATGAAAAATTGCAATTAGTGTTGTGGTATCTGCATTCTTTGCGTTCTTATATTCATTATCATTCTATGCAAGTGGAATTTTACCAAGTAAAATTCTTCCATACTTCGACTTGTTCAAAGCGTTCCCTTACTTTATAACACTTCTTATTATGGTGTTTACATCAAAAACAGCTGTGGGACCTGCTGCAGCCGGAATACCATACGACAAGTCAAAAAGATAGAAAACTACAAAACGAGCTTCCGGCTCGTTTTTCTTGCACTTCTTATTAATTTATTCTTGATAAAGAAATTAATTTAACTTAATTAACAATAACCTCCGTTAAGAAATTTTCTATGCCTAAAATAAAAAAACCAGGCATTAAAATGCTTGGCAAATAAATGTTCTAGATGTTACAATTAAAGTTGCAACATTTCAATTTATTTAAATTTAATTAATGTTTTTATTTTTTAATAAAAGCAAATATAGACATATAGTTATAAATGCCTTTTATATGTGAATTTTTTAAATATTCTCTAGATTCTTTATACTCTTTTTTCTCACTGTAAAAAATATATCTAGCTTGAAATATGTAATACATCATAACTGTTAAAACAATTGATAACATTGGAATATAAACTAAAAATAATATAAATGCATTATTATAAAATAAAGTTCCAATTAAATTAATTTTGTCTATTAAAAATCCCATTGTTATGTAATAACCTAGAATAATTAAAGGTAATAAAAATACATAAAAGAAAAACCCTAAAACTATGAATTTAGCTTTTTTTGATAATTCTTTAGTATCTTGTGTCATAGAAATCTATAACCTCATTTTGTCCAACTAATTTTTGTAATAAATCAGCATATAGACTTAAGGTTTTATATGCTCCATTGTTTAAAATACTTGTATGATTCGATAATTCTTTTTTGAATTTTATTGCATCAGATTTTAAATTATTTAGAATGGTTTGTAATTTAAATTGGGCGTCTGGATCTTCTTTGCTTTTTTCATTATAAGCAATAATTTGAGTGAAATAACTAGATAATTTTATTTGATAATTATTTAAAAAGATTATGCTATCTTTATATTTTTTCGATGTATTTTCTTTTAATATAATTGCTTCATCTCTTTCTTGTTTTTTTCAATCAGCATCTAAACCTGTCACAGTTGCATTCGCAATTGCAGCAGGAGCACTAATTCCAAATGTTATTGGAATAGTTAAACCTAAGGCTGTAGAAGTTAATATAGATGCTAATTTTAATTTTTCATATTGAGCAGATAAAGCATCTATTTTTTTCGTCATTTGTTTTTCAAATACTTCTAATTCCTCATTTTTAACTTTTGCAATTGATGTCAAGTGTTCTAAATATTTTTGAGCGAACTCAATTGAATCAACTGGTAAAAACCTTTCACTTTTTGGAGAATAAAAGGAGTTTATGCTATTTAAAACATCATAATAATGGTTGTCTAATTTATACTTATTAATGAAGTTTGATCTTTGTTTTTTATTTTCGATTTTGATATTGAATATTTTATATATTTGATCATTTGATAAAATTTGAATTTTATCTACTGCATCTAAATATATTAATTTTGTTCTCTCGTCTATTAATTCTAGATTTTCTTTTTTAAATACATCTTTATAAATATCTGTAGTTGGTTGCTCTGCTACCACTACATTATTTGGTGTTACAGTAGTAGATATTGTTCCAATACTGCTTACTAAGTTTAAAATATTCATTTTCATTATTTACCTCTTTTTAAATATTAATTTAGATTGTGTTTTAATATCTTTTTCTTGAGAAAACTTTTATCTTTTGATAAAAAATAATCTCTTAGTTGTATATATTTTTCATTCTTACTAAATAACAAGTTTGTCAACATTATATTGTTGTAAATAAATAATGTGATCGCAAATAGTATTAATGATATTGCAAATATAACTATTCAAATATTATTATTTTCATTTTGTGCAAATTTAATCAAGGGTGAAAAAGCAGCGATTAAAAAAGTTAAAATAGATATTACGAATAATATAAGCATTTTTATTTGAAATTTTTTAGCTATTTTTTTCATATCTATATTTTATTTTTCTCCTTTTTAATAGTGTACGTAGTTAAAGTAAATATATGTATTCTTTTTAAGAATATCATTTAACTGTTCGGTAATTTCTTTCACTGCAGTTATTTGTTCTGGTGTGATGAATTCTTTTTGCATTTTAAGAAAATTTAAATAGTTTTTGGAAATGTTTCTTAATTCGATAATTAGTGAAACGTGCTTTTCTTGAAATTCTTGATTTAATTTACTTTTTTCGTTATTTATAATAATTTCAAAAATTTTATTTTGTACATCTATAATATATTTTTGTGTTTCATACAAAATCTTATAGGCTGCGAAAGAATTTTTTGAATTTTCCTTATATTTTTTAATTTCATCATACATTTTTATAATTTCATAAATGTTAATAGCCGTTGAAGCTAAATTTAAAGCTTTTGCTGTGTTTGGCAAAATTTTAAGTCCAAGTGCACGCCAAAATGTTAAACTTGTATCTCCTAATTTTATAGCATCAAATAAAATAGGATTTTTTGCATAAATATAATCATCCAAGAATTTTTTCATATTGTCGTTAGCTATAACGTATTTTTCGTTAAATATATTTAATATATGAAGCAACATTTCTTGAAAATCAGATAACCTTTCAATATCACTTTGATAAAGAAATCTTGATGAATATAAAGGTGTTTTTAAGGATTGTTTAACTTCATCATAAAAAACTTTTTCTTTTATAGTTTTTATGAATCTCTCTTTTTCTTCGGTATTTTTAAAATCTATTTCAGTGATTTGAGATAAGGTTTTATCTGAAAGACTTAAATATGTATTTATCATAGATAAAAATATTTTTTTAGTATTATCGTCACTGCTTAATATAAATTTTTTAAATTCTTCATTGTTAATATTATTTGTATTATCGTTTAAATTCGTCGAAACTATTGATATTGGGGTAGTTATAATATTAATTAATTCTAATTTCATATTATTCCTTTGATAAGATTTTTATATATTTATTAATAAATATTTTTAAATAATGGAATATATTAATAATTTTTATTTCTTTGTTTTCTGAAAGATGGACATCTACCTCATTAATATTTTCATCTAAATAAATATATCAATATTGATTTAGAATATTTAAAAATTGCTCAACTTGATAATTATTTAAACTAAAATAAAAACCAAAAACATCATCCTTTTTTATTTGTAGGTCATCAATAATTTTACTTTTAAGGTTAAATGTAATTTCCAATGCTTTTAGTAAAATTTGTAATTTTTGGTTTCTAAAAATACTTGTCATTAATTTAGTTGCCAAGACATGTGGTTCGATTTTTGGTTTAATATTTTTTAATTCATTTTCTATTTTATTTAGACGTGAATAAGGATTATAGGGAAACATAAATAAATCTGAAAATAAGTTTATTAAAATGTTCTTATACATAACATTTTGTAACTCAGATATTTTGTAATTGGTCATTAAAAATTCAATATCTTTAAAAGCATTTTCTATTTTTTTAGATCTATTTTCATTGAAGAAAAAATAAATTTCGATCGAGGTTATTATGTGACAAATTTTAGATGTAATGTTATATTCTGTATTAACCATTCAAAAACCATTTTCTCTTTTAATTAAGCTATTAGGTATACTTTTTGCTAAATTAAATTCAATAATATATTTAGATCCATTGATTTCAGTCTCAAAAGTCTTTATGATATCGTTATCATTTATGTATTTCAAATTATTATCAAAGTATTTAACGACTTTGTTAAATAATTGATGATTTCTTATAAAGGAATCGTTTTTATTATTGTCATCTTCTAAAAACAAAAAATCGTAGTCATTGCATTTTCTATAAAAATTATTATTTGAAATTTTAATTGAATTACTTCCTTGTAAAACTAGTTTTATACCAGTTTCTTTGTATATTTCCATTACTTTATTATGTAGTTTTTTGTCTTTAATATCTTCAAAATGTTTAATTATTATCTCCTTCCTTAGTTGTATTCTACTACTTACGAATATCACATTTATTTTTTCCACAAAATTTCCATATTAAAATAAAGTAATAAAAATCGAATATTTTGATTTCTTTATTGCAGGGTGCAAGTTACCAACTTGCTACTTTTGAAAGATTTATAATAAAAAAAGAATCCTTTCACAAGGACCCTATAAGAACATAATCTTTAGCAAGTGAAGTTGCAATTAGCAGAATAAACTAGCACTAAATTACTATGAAATATCATGTATTTTGTCACTTTCTTATTTATTCACTAACATTTAATGTGATATTTCTTAATTTTAATTTAACTTATCTAGCATTTTTTGTTTTCAGTTTTACAACTTTAATACTTACAGGAATGTAAGTATTAAAAATATAATTTTAACTAGAAATATATTTCAATTCAAAACGTGAGAATTGTGATATTTTTGTTTTAGTAAAAGAGCAATACTATGTAATTCTGCACCTCTTGAATACAAAATAATTTCCATATTAGGTTTTTTGCTACATAAGTTTTTTTCAGTATTGCATACCTAAAAAGTGCTGAATATACTCTTGTTTTAAATTAAATTAGTACAGTTTTTTCTTTGGGATTATAAATTCACAATATGAATTTAGTCTACTTCTTTTCTTTTCCTAATGTTTCATTATTCATAAAAAAATATAAAAAAATGATGGGTGTATATTGCTAACAACAGCTACCCATGCTTGATACAACGCAAACTTATTTTATTAATGTGTGGCAATGCTCGCAAACAGGTTGTTCCATTTAACTTTCATGTTTCTAAAAACATTACTCATTCACATATTGATATTATAATAGATTACTAATTATTTTTAGAAAACCGAGTAGTGATTATTGAAATGTCATTTAGTTCCGGAAATAAGACTTAAACGGTATTAAATTATATTTTTCTAAAAATAAATTGAATAAGAAAAGTGAATAAATTCCTGTTGATAGAACAATTAATTTAATGATATTACAAAGGAATTCTATGTTTATTAGAGTTTAAAGAATATTTTTGTGTATTTTTTAAATTAGATAAATCTTCTACTATTAAAAATATCCAGTAGTAATTATTCATCATAAAATATACTATTTTTAAATTGTTTTTCGCGTGATGAATGAAGGAACAAAATTTTGGTAATAATGGAATAAGAAAATACGATAAATTGTTACTTTTTTTCATGATTTATTTTTTTAAATGAAAAATGATAGTAGAATAATATAAGAAAGCAAAAAGTTGCATTTCAAAAGAAAAATAAACACTTTTTAGACTTTTTAAAAAATCGGGGGAAATTACATGAATAAAACAATGAGCGATAAAACCTTTGTTTTGTTATCCATTAATTACATTATTGGTTTTGGTTTTATTGCAACAATTATTGACATAGTTAAATTGGGTTATCTTGGATTATTAGTTATATTCGCGAGTGCATTTATTGCACTTGTTACAACTTTGGTTTTTGCAAGATTATCTAATGAATATAAAGATGAATATGGTGGTTCATTTATCTATGCTCAAAAAACAGGTTTTAAGAAATTTGCGTTTTTCACTGGATGAAATCAGTGAATCCAAATACCGCTATTTTCAGCAGCCGGACCGTTATTTTTAGAGCGTATTGCTAATGTTTTCACTGATGACACAACAATATTATGAATTGTTAGATTAGTGTCAGTTATATTCTTTATTATTTTAATTTTATTCTCAACATATGGGTTTAAGTTTTCGAGATGAGCAATATTGATAACCGCTACTGTTAAATGAGTTATCTTATTATTAGGAATTGGGATTTTAGGTTACTTAACAATTGCAAATAATGGATTTGCAAATAACTTTGCCCAAGCTAAAAACACTAAAATTGATACTTATTTAATTTTCAGCAACATATTATTCTTTATGTTTGCATTTGGTGGTATTGAAACAATACCAAATATTGCTAAAGATGTTAAAACAAACAATATTAAAAGATTGATAATAATAGTATTTTTAGCTATTTTCACATTCTATATTATTGGTTACATTTTATTTTTAGATACAAATTTAGTTCAAATTGATAATAATTTTATTGGTATCTACCGTGTGGTTTTTGGAGCAGCAAGTATCTTTATTTTTGGAGCATATTTATTAACCTACAATATTGCTTCAACATTGACTAGTGCAAATGTTTATTCAAGAAACATTGTAGCGTTAGCAGAGCAAGGTTACTTACCTATGCAACTTGCTAAAACTAACAAAAACAATGAATATAAAAATGCAATTTGATTTAATACTATATTGATCATAATTGCAATGATATTATTTAATATTCTGCCCAATCTTTTTCCAAAGATTAGCCTATTCAAAGAAGTTATTAACCTGGGTACGATCTCGTTCCTATTCCAATATTTAATAGCTTACATCACTGCTTTTATATTAGAACGTCAAAATAAGATTTCTAGAATACCAATTTACGAAAAGATATTATATGTACTATCATCAATGTTAATTATTAGCGTAATATTAGTTTATGAATTACCATTTATTGTTGGTGCAGAATGAACTACTGGAAACACAGTTTCAATTGTTTCATACTTTATTTTCTTACTTCTAGGGGTTGGTTTATATTTATGAACAGTAAAAAGAAATAAAAAAGATGTAAATGTAGTTACAAATTAAAATTAGTCTAGGTTGATCCTAGACTTTTTTAATTAAAATAGTGCCTAAATTGGCACTACTTAAATTATTTAACTAATAATGAATTTTCATCCATTTCAACTGGTTTTTGAACATGAATGTAGTCTAAAACTGTTGGAGCAACATTTGCTAATTTTCCGTCGTTTAATTTAACTGTTTTATCTGAACAAATTAACATAACTGGACTTGAAGTGTGTTTTGTTGCTGGTTTGCCGTTAGCATCTTCTGTGATTTCTGCATTACCATGGTCTGCTGTAATGAATACAGTAACATCATTTGCTTCTGCTCAATCAATTACACGTTTAATTTGTGTATCTAAGAATTCTACAGCTTTAATAGCAGCTGGTAAAACCCCTGTGTGACCAACCATATCTGGGTTAGCATAGTTCATAATTGTTACATCAAAATCAAGTGCATTAGCAAGTAATTCATCTGTAATACCTTGTGCAGACATTTGTGGTGCATCTGCATACGATTCAACCTTTAATGAATCAACCATAATACGTTTTGAATTTTTAAATTCAATGTCATTTCCACCATCCATAAAGTATGTAACGTGTGCATATTTTTGTGTTTCAGCAATTCTTAATTGTTTTAATCCTGCTTGCTCTAAAACCCGACCAATTGGCATAGAAATAATCATTTCATCAAATGCAATAATTGTATTAATTCCTTCATATTTCATCATTGAAACAAATTTGTCAACTTTAACTGGATTTTGTGGTTTATTAGGATATAAAGGAGATCCAATAAATAAGTGAGTTAATTGTCTTGCTCTATCAGGTCTAAAGTTAAAGAAGATGATGCTATCACCATCTTTTGCAAAAGCATCTTTTCCTAAGTTTTCATTGATCGCAGGAACAAAGAATTCATCAGTGATGCCTTGAGCATATTGTGATTCAACAAATTCTTTTGCATTGTTAAATTTAAGATCTGAATTTCCTAAAATAGCATCGTATGCTTTTTCAACTCTATCAAACATACTGTCTCTATCCATGGCATAAAATCTACCAGAAATAGAAGCAATGTTGTAGTTGTATTTATCAACTAGTGCTTGTAATTTTTCAAATGACTCTTGAATTGATTTTGGCGCAACATCACGTCCATCCCCAAAGCAGTGTACTGAAAGATTTTTAACACCATGTGCATGTGCTGAATCTAATAATTTAAATAAATGATTTTCAAGTGAGTGAACACCACCAGGTGATAAAAGTCCCATAACATGAAGTGTTGCATTATTTTTCTTAACTGCTTCAAACGCTTCTAAGAATGCTTTGTTTTCACCATATGTATTATCATCAAGTGCTTTTTGAATTAATGATAACCCTGTATAAACAACTGTACCAGCACCAATGTTTAAGTGACCAACTTCAGAGTTACCCATTTGTCCTTTTGGTAATCCAACATATTCACCAGATGCTTGAATAATACTGTTTGGATAATTTGCAAATAAGTTATCAAATGTAGGTGTATTAGCTAACGCAAAAGCATTACCTTGTGTCTCTTTTCTAATACCTAAACCATCGATAACTATTAAAACTGTTTTTTTCATATCTCTCCTACTGTGTTTAATATTTTTCATATTATACTATTTTAAATATTAATATTTAAAGTTTGATTAATTAATGTGCTAGGGATAAAAAATATTTTGATGAAGCGTTATAAAATTCGGCAATGTGATATAATAATTTTGCCATTGAAACAATAACCCACTAACCTGGTCAGGACGGAAACGAAGCAGCCAAATGAGGAAGTGTTGTGTTCAGTGGTTTTTTGTATAAAAAATGCTTTGTATTTTTGTATGAAGTGCTAAAATATATTTGCGTGGTCGCGTAGCTCAGCTGGATAGAGCACGAGCCTTCTAAGCTTGTGGTCGGAGGTTCGAATCCTCTCGTGATCGCCATTTTTTTATGCCCTTTTTCTAAAAATGGGTATTTTTTAACGCTTTTTGCATGATATTTTAAGTTTAAAAATGATATAATCACGCTACTAAAAATAAGGAGGAAAACTTATGCTGACAATGTTTAAAATTTTGCCTAGAAAAATTAAATGATTGTTTGCTTCGGGAATTTTTTTAGTATTACTAAATGTTGCCTTTACAATGTTATTACCAATTGCATTAAGTCAATTTTTACCATTGTTATTTAAAGATGCAACTGATCCAAAGTTTACTATTGAAATTTTTAAAAGAGAAGTTTATAGTAGCACTGATCAACAAACTGTTTTTCATGTCTTGATTGTAGCGACAATCATTTTAATTGTTTTAGCGACATTAACTTCTGTTATAAGCACTATGATAATTGTTTGAGCGGGTGAGCGGGCTTCAAACTTTTATCGTGATAGATTATTTGCCAAATATCAAAAATTAAGTTTAAAAGATATTTCTCAATTAACACCAGAGAGCATGATTACAAGAATTAATGATGATGTTGCTGTGTTTTGAGACTTTCTGGTTGGAGCGTCTACCGCTTTGATTAAGGCTCCGTTGTTCTTTATAGTTGGATTAATATTTGCGTTTTCAACTGATATTAATTTAACTTGATCAATTATTGCGGTTATTCCATTCTTATTATTTGTAGTTGGATATATTTTTATTAAAGTTAACCCACTTTTAAGTAAGAATAGAAAAAATCTTGACCGTATTACAAAAGAAGTTCAAGAAACTATTGGTGGAACAAGATTTATTAAAGCAAACAACTTACAGGAAAGTCAATTTCAAAAATTTGACAATGCCAATAAGACTTGATTAAAGACAGAAAAAAATATTTTCAAATATTTCGCTTTAGGAACACCTACATTCTTTGTTATTATCAACCTAGTTATTATTTTCATTTATGCAATGGCACAACATCAATTAAATGGTTTATTTGATGCTGGTGCAACACACGATCAAAAAACACAAATGATGTCTAATATTAACTTATTTATAGAGTTCGAAGTATTAATTGCATTAGGAATCATTATGTTTTCGCAATTCTTAGGGAACTACTTTAGAGCTCGTGTCTCATCTAAACGTATCGTTGAAGTATTTGACTATAAGTATGATGAATTGCAAGTTGAAGATGGTTTATCATTTATTGACTCAGATGAATCGATTCATTATGGTGTTGAGTTCAAAAACGTTAACTTCAAATACTTCGAACACGCCGATGAGTATGCTTTAAAAGATATTAATTTCAAAATTGATGGTGGTAAAACACTCGGTATTATTGGACCAACGGGTTCTGGTAAATCTACAATTGCCAACTTAATTGTTAATAATATGAAATATACCGAAGGAAACATTTTGATCAACAACAAAGAAGTAAAAGATGTTAATTCGGTTGAATTACATAAAAGAGTGGCAATTGTTTACCAAGAAGCCTTATTATATTCAGGAACAATTAAATCAAATATGTTGTTTGCTAAACCTGATGCAACAGATGAAGAAATTAAAGAAGCACTTGATGCATCTTGTTCATATAACTTTATTATTCAATTCCCTGAAAGAGAAAATAGAGTCGTTGCACAAAGAGGAAAAAACCTATCTGGTGGTCAAAAACAACGTTTATCAATTGCGCGTAGTTTATTATTAAAACCAAAAGTATTAGTTTTAGATGATTCAACATCAGCACTTGATAATTTAACAACAAATAGATTAATAAAAAATATCAAACAAAATTATGACTGTACAACAATAATTATTTCTCAAAAAATTAATTCAATTAAACATGCAGATAAAATCTTAGTTATGAATAATGGTGAAATTCTTGCACAAGGTACTCATGATGAACTTATCAAGAATTGTCAATGATATCACGATATCAATGCTAACCAGTTAGAACAATAAGAAGGGAGTTTATATGGATCAATTACAAGAAGCACGTGATTTAGGTACTGAACTTAAAAAAGAGCATAAACAAAAAACAAAAATAAACTACTTTCAAACATTCAAACAATTAGTTAAATACTTATCTGCAGATAAATTAAAACTATCATTAGCTTTAACCTTTTCTTTCTTAAACTCAGCATGTTATGTTATTGGTAGTTTTATAATTGGAACTATTGCACAACTTTATTTCCAAACACCAATTGAAACTGGAGTTCCTTTAAATGATGCACAACATAACCAATTTATCTGAATGTTAGTTGGTTTAGCATTATCATTTATTGCTTATGGTTTTATTAGATACTACGAACAAAAATTATACATTTCAATTGCATTCAATGCTGGTGCAAGGCTCAGAACCGAATTAATGACAAAGCTTTACAAATTGCCTGTGAGTTTTTACGACAAAAACAAGTCTGGTAATTTACTTTCTACCTTAATCGTAGATATAAACAACATTTCTAACTCATCATTCCAAATGTTGACACAAACTTGAACTAGTTTCTTTAATATTCTTATTTCAATCATTGTGATGTCAATTGTTTCTGGATTATTAACAATTATTGTTTTACCAATTTCGATTTTATTATTTGGATTTGTATTCTTATTTATGAAAAAATCACAGCCATATTTTGTGCGTGTTCAAGATGCTTTTGGGCGTCTTAATGCCTTTGTAGAAGAGATGGTTGCAAATACTAAAGTAACAAATGCATTTAACCAACGTGAAAAAGTTTACAAAGAATTAGAAGAAATTACTTTAAACATTAGAAACTCAGCATATAAGGGTGATTCAATTGCAAAATTATTCGATACATGATATGGTTTAATTTCAAACACCGTTATCTTGTTAATTACAGTTTTAGCAGCACAATTTGCGTTAAATGGTACAAATATTTGAACATCAGTACCATTTTTCCAAACCGGATCAGGTGGTCGAGCAAATAGTGCGGTAATAATCTTATATGTTTCATTAAACTGAAACTTTATGGGACCATTCCAAAATATACTTTCAAGTTTATTTAATGCACAAGTTGGTATTGCATCAACAAGCCGTGTATTTAAACTCATCAGTATACAAGAACCTTCAAGAGATCATGAAACAATTATTATTGATAATATTAAAGGTGAAGTTGAATTTAAAGATGTTTACTTTAAGTACAATCCTGAAGCCTTAGAATATCAATTAAAGGCAGCATCATTCAAAGTAAAAGCAGGTCAAACAGTTGCCATTGTTGGACCTACTGGTGCTGGTAAAACCACAATTATCAACTTATTAAGTAAATATTATGACTATGAGCGTGGTTCAATTACAATTGATGGAAACGAAATTAGAAACATTAATACAAAATCATTACGTGATAATATGACAATTGTTTTACAAGATTCATTCTTATTTAATGAAACAATTTTAGAAAACCTTAAAATGAGTAATAAAAATGCTACTTTTGAAGAAGTTGAAAAAGCTGCAAAAATGACCAATGTGCACCACTTTATTATGTCGCTTCCAAATGGATATGACACTGTGGTAGAAAATAATGGTTCTAATATTTCTCAAGGTCAAAGACAATTATTATCATTAACAAGAGCTATTTTAAGTAATAAAAGTTTATTAATTCTTGATGAAGCAACATCAAATATTGATTCAAGCACTGAACAAATTGTTCAAGCTTCAATGTTAGAATTAATGAAAAATAAAACATCATTTGTTATAGCTCACAGATTAAGTACAATCAAAAATGCTGACTTAATTATAGTTGTAAATAATGGTTTAATTCTTGAGCAAGGAACACACAAATCATTATTAGAAAAACAAGGTTTTTACTACAATTTATACACTTCACAATTTGATTTATAATCGTCATTTATGGCGATTTTTTATTGCAAAATTTTAATTTTAATATAAATTAAAGACATCAAAATTGCATTAAAAAAAGTTAAAAAAATATTTGGGATATTAGTTCTCTTGTATTATAATAATTAAGCACAAGGCACCATAGCCAAATGGCCAAGGCATGAGTCTGCAAAACTTTGATTACGGGTTCGAATCCCGTTGGTGCCTCCATTTATATGCGCCCGTAGCTCAATTGGACAGAGTGTTAGGTTACGGCCCTAAAGGTTGCGGGTTCGACTCCTGCCGGGCGCGCCAAAATAAAATGGTGACTTGTGCAAATAAAAAAATTATTATTTTTATTTGTTAAATATATTATTTAGTGTTATAATATATACGCAAATAAGAAATGCGGGTGTAGTTTAATGGTAGAACTTCAGCCTTCCAAGCTGACTGTGAGGGTTCGATTCCCTTCACCCGCTCCATAACATCGAAAGATGATCAATTTTAAAATTTTTGGTTGGCAAATATCAAAATATGTGGGAAACAGCTTCGGCTGTTTTTTTGTTTTGAACTCGAATTGTGTGGATAATTAAATATAACTCCAAATGTAATTGGAGTTATATTTTTGAGTTTAACGTTTTTGTTTTGGTAGAATGATGAAGTTCAATGCAATAGCTATAGCCGCAAAACCACCTGCATAAATTGCTGAATAGTAGTTTTGAATTGTTTGTCCAAATAACACTGCTGAATCTGCTGCTTGCCCTTCTTTAAATATTACGGGCCCATTTTCAAGCGCTAATGAACGAATTAAGTTACTGATTTGTGTTGACGGTATAACTGAAGCAAATTCTTTTACTCCGTTTGATAAGTTTCTTAAAGGTATAAATGCACCTAAAACAAACCCTGAAATAACTACAAGCCCAATTAGTGCCGCTACAAATACATGCGTTGATTTAACATAGCTAAAGATAAATACAAAGATTGCTGAATTAAGCACACAGCCCAATAGTATAGCACCTCAGATCCCTAATGCATCAAATATACTAAAACTATAAACACCATCTATTGCTAATAAAGATAATGCTATACCGTAGATAAATGTAGAAACTACAATATTAATTAGGATGTTATAAATTAAGTAACTAAAACGAATAATACTGCTTGATGTTGATGTGATGTATAAATCATTTAATACTTTACGCTCACGGTCCACAACAATGTTGCTACACAATGTTATAGCAGTTGTAAATGTTGTTAATGATACTAGTCCGATTAATAAAAATGTGTCTGCATATTGAGTTTGAGTATTAGCTACATCTTTAATATTAAATAATGCTTTAATATTCTCTTGCGTTAAGATTGATGGATTAATAATATTAAAATCACCTGGTTTAGGATAGAATGCATTAACATCTATCTGCGAGTTTGTATCACTCACAAAGGCATAAACAGCATCTTTTACAGTTTGTGGAAGTAGTGCATAATCTTGAAAAAATGATTCTTTAAATTGATCTTTATAAATACCACGTGCAAATAAGAAAAATGCACAAAAGATAATTAATGGTGATAAGAAAGTAAAGAAAATTTGTTTTGGATCTCGAAGGAACATTTTAATGTTTCTGCGGAATAGTTGTCAAAGTTTCATTATTTTTCCTCCTTACCTGTTACTTTTAGAAATACTTGGTCCATAGTTCCTTTGATTAGTTCAAAATCATCAAGAATATAATTGTGTTTTCTAACGAATTTCAATGCGTCATTATATTCTTTAAAGTCTAGGATATAGACATTTCCATCTTTTGTGTAGTTTGGATATTGTTCAAAAACCTTTTCTAACATCACGTTTTTATCATCATAAATTTTAACTCTAGCAGGTGCATAGATACGTTTAAGTTCTGCAGGTGTTCCTTCTACTAATTTATTACCTTTTTCAATTATAATTGCATAATCACATTCATTTGCTTCTTCCATATAGTGTGTAGTTAACAAAATAGTTAAGTTACGTGTTTTTCTAATTTTGTTCAAGATATCTCAAACAAGTACTCTAGAATTGGGATCTAAACCTGTTGTTGGTTCATCTAAGAAAAGTATTTCAGGTTTATGTACAAGCGCTCTAGCAATATCTACACGTCTACGTTGACCACCTGATAAACTTCCATAAGTTCTTTTCTTTAAATCAGTTAGTTCAAATTCTTCAATGATATCATTCACAATTTGCTTGATATCTTTTTTATTAATGTGATTGTATAATGATGCTCTACAATAAATGTTGTCATAAACACTTAATGTTGGATCCATTAGCGAATCTTGAAATACAATACCTATTTTATTGCGAACTTTGTTGATATTGTGCTTAATATCTAAACCATCAATGGTGATTTCGCCTTTGTTCTTTGAAAGCAGTCCCATAATGATGTTTAAAGTGGTTGTTTTACCTGCTCCATTAAGTCCTAAGAAACCAAAAAGTTCACCTTTTTTAACTTTAAATGATAAATCGTTGATTGCAACCTTTTTACCAAAGGTTTTACGCAAGTTATTTATTACTATGATGTAGTCATTTAAGTTTTTTTCTTCCTTGCTCATTACTCCTCCTTTTTTCTCTTTTTTTAATTCTATATAAAAAAATGAAAAAGTTTTCATATTTCATAAATATGAAAAAAACCACTTGCAGAACAAGTGATTTTATTTAAATTAATTTTCTTTTAATGATTGTTTATTAGCATTTTTTGCTTTGTAGTAGTTAAATCATTTAACTGATTCTTCATAAATTAAAAGTCCAAAACTAAAGATAATTGGAACGAATCAATAAGCAAATTTATATCCACCTGCAACAGAACCATATTCAACGTTTCCAAATACTCTATTAATTCCTGGCACAAATGCTGAGATTAACATACAAATTAATGAGAAAGCAGAAGCTAAGTAAACAAGTTTGAATTCCATTACATTACATTTTAGAATGCTATTATCTGACATTAAGTTAATTGAGTTAATACTTGCACCAACACCTAATGTGATAAAGGCTGCACTTGATGTTAATTGAATGAAATTTTCTCCTTTGATTTGATTGCTTGTAGCTACTAAGGCAACTACTAGATAAGATAATAAAGCAAAGAAGCTAAGAATTAAACTTTGTATAATAAGTCTTTTACCCATACCATAGGCAAAAATGGAATCGTTTTTATTAAATGGTTTACGCAACATCACATTGTTTTGGTTTGGAACCATACCAAGTGCTATTGCTGGCAGTCCATGTGTTAATAAGTTAATTCATAATAATTGTGACGCAGATAAGATGATAAACTCACCTGTTGCATTATCAAATTGATTTCTAAAAATTCATCTAAATGCAAACATCCCAACTAACATAACAATGATTTCTGAAACAGATGAAACTAAAAGGTTTAAAATAACTGTTTTAATTCTATCAAATGTTTCTCTACCAGTTTTTACTGCATGTACAATGGTGTTGAAGTTATCATCTGTCAAGATAACATCTGCTGCTTGTTTAGATACATCAGTACCTGTAATACCCATTGCACAACCAATATCACTTGCTTTAAGAGCTGGAGCATCATTAACTCCATCTCCAGTCATCGCAACTACTTGTTGGTGTGATTGTCATGCTTTAACTATTCTGAGTTTGTCAGATGGATTTACACGTGCATAAACTGTGATGTGTTCAACTTTATTTTTGAGTTCTTCATCACTCATATTTGCTAATGCAACCCCGTCAATTGCTAAGTCACCTTTTTCAGGATCATAAATTGTCAATGATTTTCCAATTGCTGTAGCGGTATTTAAATGATCTCCTGTGATCATTATTGTTTTAATACCTGCTTTTCTAGCTTGGATAATACTTTCTTTAACATTTTCACGAGGTGGATCGATCATCCCTATTAATCCCGCAAATGTTAAATGATTTTCATCGTCATGTGTTATTTCAGTAGTTTCATTTGGCATTCTTTTGTATGCCACTGCAATAACTCTAATTGCGTCATTAGATCATTGATGATTGAGTTCAATATCTGATTGGTCTATCTTGTTAGATTTATTAAAAATAACATCAGGAGCACCTTTAGTAATCATAATTTTAGAACCATCTGGTGCAGATACTAAAACAGACATTGTTTTTCTATCACTATCAAAAGGTAGTGAGTAAAGTTTGTTGAATCTTGTATAGAACTTCTCTTTTGAATTATTGTTTTCTAAACCATATCTTAAAATTGCTGTTTCAGTTGGATCACCAACTTCAACATAATTACCATTTTCATCAATAGTAACTTGTGCATCACAACATGCCACAAGTGAACCTAATGCTTGTGAGTTGGTCAATTCAACATCATTATGGATTTTGTCAAAGAACTTAACAACAGTCATTTTATTTTGTGTTAATGTCCCTGTTTTATCGGTACAGATAATATTTGTTGATCCAAGCGTTTCAACTGCTGGGATTGCTTTAATAATAGCGTGTGCTTTAGTCATTCTAGAAACACCAATTGCAAGCAATACAGTTGTAAAGGTGATTAAACCTTCAGGTATAGCCGCAACCGCTAATGAAATACCGATTAATAATGCATTTGAGTATACTGCTGGTTGTTGTCAATTACCAGTAATTGTATTTGTTAATACTATTTGAAGTATTGTGGTTACGAATAATAAGACAACTCCTGAGATACCGAAAATTTTACTTAACTTGTTAAGTTTAATTTGTAATGGTGAAAGTGGTATTTCTTGTTCTTGTAAAGATTTATTGATCTTTCCAATTTCAGTAGTCTCACCAATTCCGGTTACCACTGCAATACCTCTACCATTTGTTACATATGTTCCTGAGAAAATATGATTATATCTATCTCCAAGTGGTAAAGATTCTATGTTTTCAATCTCACCTACCCTTTTTTCAACTGGCAATGATTCACCAGTTAATGCAGATTCGACAACTGATAAATTAAAAGCTTCAATTAATTTAGCATCAGCAGGAATTGAATCTCCTGCTTCTAAAACGATTAAATCACCAATTGTCACATCAACTGCTGGAATATTTACTAAAATACCATCACGAATAACTTTACATATAAGTTCATTATTTGCCTCTAGAGCACGGACGGCTTGGTCTGATTTCACTTCTTGGTAGACACCAAGCATTGCATTTAAAGCAACTACCACAAGGATGATATTTGGTTCAATAAATGCTAATGTTAAATTAGTTTGATGCGTTGGATTTACTGCTTGATAAATCGCAACCCCCATACTAAAAGCTCATGCTATAAGAAGTAAAATGATCATGAAGTCTGCGAACTGTTTTAAAAACAAGATAAAAATATTAGGTCTTTTTCTTGTTTTAAGTACGTTTTTTCCATACTTTTCAGTATTTTGTTTAACTTGTTCTTGAGTTAGACCGAAAAGAGTTTCATTTGACTTTTTATCAATATTTTTTTCCACTTTGGTCCTTTCTAGTACTACGATATTTATTCTGTTATCTATGTACTTATTAATTTTATCATTTTCGTAAGTTTATAATTCTGCTTAAAATAATAATTTTAAGCATTATTCCAAGCATAAAATGTATTTTTGCAATAAAAAAGCTTTGTGCTATTTAAAATAAATAGTCACAAAGCGATCTTTACCGCAGATATCTTTGGTAATTGTTAAGTTATATGTTTCTTTAAGTTTATTCCAGAAGTCAATGTGAAATGGATTAATTTCAAAATAAAGAACACCACTTGGTTTAAGGTGTTTTGGTGCTTCTTCAATTATTTTTTTATAAAAATATAGTCCATCATCTTTGGCATAAAGTGCATGTAGTGGTTCAAAATCGGTTACTGATTTTGATAATTTTTCAGATGGTTGAATGTATGGTGGATTTGAAACAATAATGTCATACTTCTTGTTAATATTTTGGAATACATCTGATTGAATTATATTAACATCTAGATGATTAATTTCTTTATTTACTCTAGTTTGCTCAATTGCTTCTAAGTCTATGTCACTGGCATCGATGTTTCAAGTTGGTTGTTTTTTCTTAAGGCCGAGAGCAATATATCCTGAACCAGTGCATAAATCTAAAACATCTAGTTTTTCTCGGTTTTTATTTTCTTCTGAAACTTGAATTATAAGTTCTTCTGTTTCATATCTTGGTATAAGAACTTTTCTTGATAAATCTAAATGAACATCTGCTAATTCTACATAACCCATAATTTTTTGGATTGGCATACCTTTATTTAGTTGTTCTATTTCAAAAGAAGATACAGATTCTTCTAATCCATATCTTCTTTTTTCTAATAATAATTCCCTGATAGTAGGCATTAAATTAAATACCAGCTTCTTTGATTTTTTCGTTTTGTTCTTCAACTAATAAAGCATCAATTATTGGGTTTAATTTACCTTCCATTACAGGAAGTAAACTTGTTGAGAAGGAAATTCTATGATCTGTAACTCTATCTTGTGGGTAGTTGTATGTTCTAATTTTTTCACTTCTAGCACCACTACCAGCTAATTTACGATAACCTGATTCTTCAGCTTGTTTCTTTTGTAATTCAAGGTCATAAAGTTTTGATTTTAAAACTCTAAATGCAATGTCTTTGTTTTGAATTTGATTTTTACCTTCTTGACATGTTACGACAATACCTGTAGGGTAGTGTGTAAGTCTAACAGCTGAATCAGTTGTATTAACTGATTGACCACCATTACCACTTGAACGGTAAACGTCGATTCTAACATCTTCATTTTTAATTTCGATTTGAATATCGTCATCAATTTCCGGCATAACTGTAACAGTTGCTGTTGATGTATGAACTCTACCTTTTGTTTCGGTTACTGGGATTCTTTGCACACGGTGCACACCACTTTCGAATTTTAATTTTGAGTATGGTTTTTCACCTTTAACTGCAAATGTTACTAATGTAAATCCACCTGCTTCAGCTCCCGATGATTCAAGAAGTGTGATTTTCATATCATTTTGAGATGCTCATTTGCTATACATTCTAAATAAGTCACCAGCAAAAATATTTGCTTCATCACCACCGGCTGCCCCACGGATTTCAACAATAACGTCTTTGTCATCGTTTTCATCTTTAGGTAAAATAAGAATTTTTAATTCATCTGCAAGTTTAGACATTTTTGATTCAGCTTCTTGGATTTCAACTTTTGCAAGTTGCACAAGTTCTTCATCTTTTTCACCTAACATTTCTTTAGCATTTTTTAAGTTTGCTTCTGCTTCTAAATATTGGTCAAATGCTTCAGTAATGTCTTTGATTGAGTTAATTTCCTTTGTAAGTTTTGTGTATTTTTTAATATCCGAAATAATATTTGGATCTTGTAAAGATTTTTCTAATTCTTCTGATTTATGCTTAATTTGCATAAGTGAGTTGTACATAGTTGTTTCCATATTTCATTATTTTAACATATTTTAGTTAAATTTAAGGGGCTAAAAGCACTATTGCACGCTAATTTTCATTATTGTGTAGTTCTTTTAATACGGTTGATAAAAATTGCGTTTTATTGTTGGTTTGCATTGCGAAAAAAGCTATATAAATTTAGGTCAAAAAAACTCATCCCGAGCAAGGTTGAGTTTTAATTTTGTTAATTATTTGGTACTTTATCTGAAGCATCAAAATCATCTGGTTTTTCATGATAGTTTTTGTATTTTTCTCTTCTACGTTCTACAAATTTGGTCAATCTGAATCATTTGATTAATTTGTCTTGATGTTCATGCATGAGTTTTAATGCAAATCCAATTAGAACGAATGTAAAGTAAATAAGAATTGAGTATGTATTTGTACTTTCTCAATTTGACCCTAGAATTCAAGGAACAAAGAAACTTAACACAATAAATGAAATGAATGTCATAACTATTGCATAAATAGTTTTTTCTCAAATTGGAATTTTAGGTACTAAACGTTTTTTAGAGAGAATAAATGCATTTGAAAATGTGATTAAGTCTTCGATTAAAAGAGCAATAGATGATGCGATAATTGTTGAATTAAAGAAATCACCTAGTTTCTCTTCTTCTTTGTCAAAAAGAATGGTTGGTATTAATCATAAAGTAAGCATTGAGATAATTACAATGATTGTTGAGAAAACAATAGCATTTTTAAATTCACCATGCTTATTACGGTATTTTAAACTTTCAAAAAGATAATCATCTTGCGCAAGTGGAACAACCTTTCTTGCTGTTGATACACTTTGAAAAAGTTTATAACCTAAATCATTTGCCATGAAACCAATGATAAAGATTGCTAATCCAAATGAACCTAAACCATAGTTATAAATACTATAGAAACCTTCAGTAAGTGATTTGCCATTTATATTTTCTGGTAAGAATAAATACACTGAGAAAAAGATTAAGTAGAAGGTAAATATAAAACCAAATGCTACAAATAAAATCTTTTTAAAGTTAGTGAATTTAACATCTTTTACCATTGATGCTGCATCTTCAATTCCACCAAACGCATACATAAATAGCAATGTATTTGTGATTATTAGATATGGTGAAATAGTTTGATTAGCACCGGTTTTGGTGTTTTTCATTCTAAATTCTGGTAATTGTGCGTGATATGACAATGCAAAAATTAGAATTGCGAATGCAGTTACAACTAGGACTCATTTAATTGCTGATGCAAGGTAAATAATTTTTTTATTTGTTTTAAGCCCGATTGTTGAAAGTGCAATTATTAATAAGAATATTACTATTGATGAAACACGAACAACTCATTTGATTGTTTCGTATGAATTAATGTCGGTTGGAATTAGTTTGAGAATCGCTTCAGTTAAAAGAAGCGGTGCAATTGCTGAAAGCAATGGTGTTTGGATAAATTGATTTCAACCTACAAAGAAAATTAAATTATTAATAAATTTATTTTTAGATTTTTTTCTATGTCCATTTGCTACATCTGCATCAATGTGACGAGCAAAAGCATATGAGCCACCGTAATGGTCGTTGTATGTGTTTGAAAGTCTAGAGAAAACTAAGGTAATTCCAAATACTAAGAATGCTGCAGCAACAAGTACTAGATAACCTCAGTAACTCATTTTTACTACTGTAGAAATAGTGGTAATAAAACCAATACCCACAATAAAGTTAATAGTGAAAAATGTAAAACTTTTTTCTGTAAATTGCTTTTTCACTTGATTTATTATTTTTCTAATTTAAATGTAATTTTTTCTTCAGGTTTTTTACCTAAAAAGATTACATTATAGATGTCTTCGTATTTTTTAACTGGGACATAAACTAATTCACTTTTTACTTCATCTGAAACATCTTTTAAGTTTCTGATATTTTCATGTGGTATGAAAATTGTTTTTAATTGTTTTTGAACTGCTGCGAATGATTTTTCAGCAAGTCCACCGATAGGAAGAACCTTACCTGTAAGTGTAATTTCACCTGTCATTCCATATTCACCTAAAACTGGACGGTTTGAAAGTGCGGAAATAATAGCTGTAGTAAATGTTACACCAGCACTTGGTCCATCTTTTGGAACAGCACCTTCTGGAACGTGGATATGAATTGTGTTAGTTTCAAAATCAAAGTCTTTAATTCCGAATTTTTCTGCATTTGCACGTACATATGTAATTGCAATTTGTGCAGATTCTTGCATAACTTCTTTTAATGAACCTGTAAGTTTTAATTCACCTTTACCAGGGTATGTTGTTACTTCGATTTGTAATGTACTTCCGCCATATGGTGTATAAGCTAAACCATTAACAACTCCGGCATCAAGAATTTCTTCAGGTGTATCTTCTTTGTATTTGATTACACCTAATAATTCTGTTAATTCATCGATTTTAATTTCGAATGATTTAAGTTTTTTGTTTTTCATTGATTTAAGAATAATTTTACGTGCTAATTGATCAAGAATTCTCTTAAGTCCACGAACACCGGCTTCTTGTGTATAGTGTTTAATGATGTATTTTAATGTTTCATCACTAATACTAAATTTCTTATCATCTAAACCAGTTTGTTCAAGCACTTTAGCAATTAAGTGGTTACGTGCAATATGAACTTTTTCTGATAATGTGTAAGATTGTAATTCAATTAATTCAACACGGTCTAATAAAGCATGCGGAATTCCTTCGATGTAGTTTGCTGTTGCAATGAAAACACATTTAGAAAGATCATATTCATGTTCTAAGTAGTGATCTTGGAAGTTTGCATTTTGTTCTGGATCAAGCACCTCTAACATAGCACTTGCTGGATCACCTTTCATATCAGAAGCCATTTTATCTATTTCATCAAGTAAAATAACTGGGTTTGACACACCAACTTTATTCATTGCTTTAATGATTTTACCTGGCATTGCCCCAACATATGTTCTTCTGTGCCCTCTAATTTCAGCTTCATCATGTACCCCACCAAGTGAAACTTTAATAAATTCTCTGCCTAAAGCTTCAGCAATTGATTTAGCAAGAGATGTTTTACCTGTACCAGGTGGCCCGATAAGTGTAAGGATTGGAACATTATTGTATGTTTTTTTACTATCATCATCTTCTTTAAATAATGAAAGATCAATTTCTTTTGAAGGTTTACCTGGAATAGCAATTTTTGTTGTTTGTTTGTCTTTGATTTTTTGTAAGTTAATTAAAACTGCTAAGTATTCTAAAATACGTTCTTTAATTTTTTCTAAACCATAGTGATGTTTGTCAAGTGTTTCTTGTGCACGATTTATGTCTAAGAATTCACGTTCAGTTACTCTTCATGGTAATTTTTTAAGAAGTGAAATGTATGTTCTCGCAATTGAAGCTTCTGGTGATGCTTGCATCATTTCTGAAGCTCTTTTTGTTTCATCTTTAATTAAAGTCTTAATGCTTTCAGGATATCTTTGAGAAAGAACTGGATCTTTTAGAGCTCTAGCATAGTCATCTTCTTCAAGTGGTACTTGAAGTTCTGATAACATGTCTTGAATTGCTCTCATTTTTTCTCTAAGAACAAATTCTTTTTGTTGGTTACCTAAACGTTTGTTCATTCTGGTTTTAATATCATTTTCTGAATTAACTTCTTCTGTAATTCTTGAAAGTAACTCTAGGACAATTTGATCTACAGGAACAAAATAGATCGGTGTAAGACATGATCAAATTCCACGCAATTTAATAAAGTCTGAACTGATAAAGTTGAAGATTGATGCAAATAATGTTCTCTTGTATTCTTTTGAACCAGGAACAGATTGATCTCCAGAGTCTTTGATAAGTTTTTTAATATATGAGATTGTGTAACCTTTATTTGTATTTCTATCAGTTTGGAATGTATTGTGTGGAATAGAGTTAAGTTCGCTTGGTAATTCGCTACTACTAAATGCGTCGTCCATTTGACCAAATGTTTCAAACAAGTCAACTGCTTGCATTGCTTCATCTTCAGAAATTCTGTAGATTGAGTTTGTTTTAAACATTACATTATCATAATCAGTATATCCAAAAACCATTATTGGTGTTGGAACACTAATGTAATTTTTGATATCTGGAGTTAATGCACCAAAGTGAGTGTATTTGTCTTCGATGTAAAAAGGAGCGATTGCCTTATAAGCAACTTTAATACCACCATCAACATGTGTAACTTTGAATGGTTTAATGTATACACCATAAGAAACTTCAATTCCTCATGTTCTGTATTTTTCAGGGTCTGCAATTTCATTATAGAATGGTGCATCTGTTACAAGTACAAAAGTTAAATCACTATCTTTTGTAAACGGAGCTTTCTTATTTAAATCTGAGAAAATATGATATTCAGTTCTATTATGTGCGTAGAATATTTCATGAACACCGTATGCAACAGGCATATCTTTATATGAAGGAGTTAAAAGACCTGGAACATAAACGTTTTCTTTAGCTGCTTTAGCAGTTTTCTTTCTTGAACGGCATTTACATTCGAATGGACTAGTATGATTACAATCTGGATTGTTTTTATATGTAAAGTAATCAGTCGGACTAGGCACATTTCTAAATTTGCTTGATTTAGGAACTTCTTTAATATCTTTACTTCTTTCAACTAAGAATGGGTATTGGTTTCAAGGCTCTTTTGTAGCTAATTCTTCAATATCATCAGAGAAAATTAAGTCATCAAGTTGATCGAAATCTTCTTCGGTAAGGAAACTACTTGATGTTTGTTCTCTGAAATCTTCATCATTGCTTGGTTTAAAACTTTCATCAGTATCATCGATCATCATTCTAAGGTATTTTCTAAAGATAAAAGGTTTATCAACTAATGACTGTGAATTTGCGTGTTCTAATGATTGAAGTAAGTTATCAACCATACCTTGAATAAAATCATTTCTATGTCATGGAACAATATTGTCATGAAGAATACCCATCATGTCCATTCAATCATAAAACTCATCTAGGATAGGATCATCTTTTAACTTTGCTAATTCTGGTTCTTTTTCAAATAATATTTGAATTATTTTTTCTTGAAGTTCATCTCTTTTTTTATTTTTCTTACTCATAATATCCTCCTATTTAATAACTATGTTCACGATTTTTCCTGGAACATAAATTTCTTTAATGATTTGTTTATCTTCAAGTCATTTTGCAACGACTTCTTTTGCTTGTGCTAAAACATTTTCTTTTGTTTCTTGTTTTGAAACTGTTAATTCACCTCTTAGTTTTCCGTTAACAGTGATTCCGTATGTGATTTCGTCTAATACTAATGCGTCTTTGTCATAGTTGAAATCGTTAAGGTTTTCAAGATTAAAGAATTTTTCTGAGTACTCTCAAGCAAAGTGTGGAATGAATGGTTCTAATATATTTAACATAATGTAGAACATTTCTGTGATTAAGTCTGATCTAGTAATTTTGTCGTATTCATTTAATGTTTCCATTGTTCACGAAACTAATGTGTTAAATGCATATTGATTATCTCTATTTTCGAATGTATCAATTAATTTTTGCATTCCTAAATGTAATTTGTAACGTGCTTTTTTCTCTTCTGATGTTAATGAAGTATTGTCAATATTTTTGTAATTTGAGTTCACATCAACAAATTCTGTTTTTTCTTGTAATCTGTTGATAAATTTAAAACATCCATTAATTCCTGAATCTGATCATTCAAGTTCTTTTTGAGGTGGGGCTGCAAATAAAATGAATAATCTTGTTGTATCAGCTCCGAATTTATCAATCATTTCACCTGGTTCAACTGTGTTTCCTTTTGATTTAGACATTTTAGCACCATCTTTTAGCACCATTCCTTGTGTTAATAAGTTACTAAATGGTTCTCTAAATGAAACTAAACCTAAATCAGCAAGCGCTTTTGTAAAGAAACGTGCATAAAGTAAGTGTAAGATTGCGTGTTCAATACCACCAATGTATTCGTCAACTGAATTTCAGTAGTTAATGTGTTCTTCTGAGAAAATTTTCTCATCACGCATAAATGTTGGTGTTGTGTAACGTAAGAAATATCAACTTGATTCAAAGAATGTATCTAATGTATCTGTTTCTCTTGTTGCATAGTCACCACATTTTGGACATTTTGTGTCGATTCAATCTTGATTTGTATCTAAAGGATTTCCTTGACCTGTAAATTGAACTTCTTCTGGAAGTAAAACTGGTAAGTTTGTTAATTCTTCTGCAACTGTTCCACATTTATCACAATTGATTAAAGGAATTGGAGTTCCTCAATATCTTTGACGTGAGATACCTCAATCACGTAAGTTGTATTTTGTTTCGATTTGAAGATTTTCAACATCAATATTTTCTTTTTCTTCTTGAGAAAAGCTTAGTTGATTTGCTTCCATAAAACTTACATGTGTTTTATTTGTATTTGTTACTAGAACAACATTTTTATTTGGGTTGTATGAAGCAAAATCAGCAATGATAACTTTATATGTTGTGCCATCAAGATTTGAAACTGCTTCAAAAGGTGTTTCAAGGTAAATTTTGTTTCCAAAATCTTTTTTAATAAAGTTTAAATTGATTTGCTCAATAAGTTCTAATTGTGACTCTGTAAAGAATTCTTTTTCTTTTAAAATCTCAACAAGTGGGTGTTTATTTGAAATTGCAATGTAATTGATGTTTGATATTGCTTGAATGTTGTTTTCGTATGCTATTAATGAATCAATATCAATGTGGTATTTTGAATTGTTAACTAATTTGAAATCAATTTTGTAATCTTCGGTTTTACCAATTCAATTTTTTTGCATTGCCAACACTTGTTGTGGTCAGTGATTTTCAAGTTTCTTTAAGTCGTCTAATAATTCATCTGCATATTCTGTGATTTTTAAGTAGTAAGTATCCATTTCTTTTTGGATAACTTCTGAATCACATCTTCAACATTGGTTATCGATAACTTGTTCGTTAGCTAAAACAGTATTGTCTTTTTCACATCAGTTTAATAAACTTTTCTTTTTGTAAATTAAACCTTTTTCTCAAAGTTTAATGAATAAGTATTGTTCTCATTTAGTGTAATTAAAATCTGCTGTGATACATTCGTAATCTCAAGCAAATGAAATCCCAAGTTTTTGAATTTCTTTGTCCATTGATTCAATGTTTTCATATGTTCATTTACGTGGGTGAATTCCGTGTTTAATAGCAGCGTTTTCAGCTGGTAAACCAAAAGCATCCCAACCAAATGGGTGTAGAACATTGTAACCTTTACGACGGTAATATCTAGCAATTGCATCACCAATTGAGTAATTACGTACGTGCCCCATGTGTAATTTACCACTTGGGTAAGGGAACATACTTAAAATGTATTTTTTAGGTAATGTAAAATCTGTTTTTGGCTCGAAATCTTTGTTTTCAAGTCATTTAGTTTGTCATTTATGATCGATTTTTTTAAAGTCATATTTTTCCATAAAACCCTCCAATGTTTTTAGTATTTATGATTTTGATGAACGTTTCTTAAGTTATTTGCAATGCTTTGTTTTTCATCTCATAATATAAATATCAAAATTATAATAAAATTGCTAGTAATATTCAATAAATTGAATACAAAATATAAAAGAAACGATCCAAAGTAATAATTTTGTACTCCAAAGAAAAGATTTTTCAATGTCATTGGATAGATTTCTGTGATTTCTTTTAAAGAAAAACTTTTGATTATATTCAAGATTCTAAAGTAGATTACATTGAATAAAAATGTGTTTAAAATCATCAAAACAAATGCTGCTATTAAAATCGAAATCAATCCAGATAATATGTGATTAAAAATGTTATTTCATCGTTTAAATTTTGCATGCAGTGAGTTGTAAAAGAGTATGTAACTGGATAAAAATACCATTTGTCATATTGAAATAATAAAATTACCAAGATACCTAATCGAAATATCTGAACCAGAGTTGACCAAGACCAAAGGAGTGATTGCTAGATTTGCAATAATTGCAAGAAAAGCAAAGTCATACCCTATCACATAGAAGATAATAAAAATTGCAATAAAGCTAAAATTTAAACTTAAAAAATTAAATACTTTAATAAACCCACCAATTAAACTAAGTAATATTGCAACTGCAAGAAAAATACCGGTAAAAGATATTTTAAAAATATATGACATTCCATGATTAATAAAGTGAATTTTTTTATCTAATATTTGCTTTTTCAATATTGTCCTTTTTGCACATAAAATACTTAGTGCTAGTGTTTTTAGTGTTTTTTACTTGCATTATATTATTTATTATTTTATATATTATACTTTTATTATTTTTGCTTGTTAGTAAATGAACTAAAAAAGAACAAAAGAGGCATTTAGTTCACTTTAAGTTAATATATTACTATTTAGTAAAATAAAACAGAAAATATGGTATAAATTATGTAATAAAAATTGATTATTTTTATGTAAAATTTAAATAAATTAATTTAATTTAATTATTTAAACTAAATCTTTTAAAGGAAATCTATGAAAAAGATCACAACATATATTGATAATGTTCCTTCTTATAACAAAGAAGAAGCATTAAAGTACATTGAAGTTATTAAAAGTTTTTTAGTAGAATATGCTAAAAAAGCCAATGCCAGTGGATTTATTGTTGGAATTAGTGGCGGGATAGATTCTGCATTAGTTTATTCAATTGCTAAACAAGTATTTCCAAAAACAACTTATGGTATTGTTATGCCGGTTATTAAAATGACTGAGACTGATCTAACTCATATTCATGAATTAGAGCAAGCTTTTAATGATAAATTTGAAATAGTTGATTTAACTAATGCTTTTCAAGCAATGTCACAAGCAGTAGATGTTACAAACCCACTAGCAATTGCGAATATTAAACCAAGATTAAGAATGACTTGTTTATATGCAAAAGCACAAGACAAAAATGCCTTAGTGCTAGGTACAGATAATCTTGATGAAACATTTATTGGTTACTTCACTAAATATGGTGATGGTGGTGTTGATTTATTACCTATTTCAAATTTAACAAAAGGTGAAGTACGTTACTTAGCGTCACTTACAGGTGTACCAGCAAGCATTATTAATAAAAAACCATCTGCTGGTTTATGAGAAAACCAAACAGATGAAGAAGAATTAGGATTTAGTTACAAAGATTTAGATTTTTACCTTGATCACATTGATCAAACTAATAAAATTTATCAATTTTTATCACAAGAGACGATTGATAAAATAGAACATAAACATAGAATTTCGCAACATAAAAGAGATTCTATTTATAAACCAGAATAAAAGGAGAATATTATGGCAGGACACTCACACGCAGCCAATATTGCACATAGAAAAGGTGCACAAGATGCAGCAAGAGGAAAAATCTTCCAAAAATTATCAAAAGAAATTTTTGTTGCAGCAAAACTTGGACCAGACCCAGATACAAACCCAGCTTTAAAATTGGCTATCTCTAAGGCAAAATCAAAAAACATGCCAAAAGATAATATTGAAAAAGCTATTGCTAAAGCATCTGGTGATAAAAATGCTAACGCTTTCATTGAAACAGTATTCAATGCAACAGTTAGTGGTGGGGCAACTTTTATTGTTGTTACATTATCAGATAACATTAACAGAGTTAAATCAAATATTCAAGCTTACTTCAATAAACAAAATGCAACATTAGGTAAAACAGGTCAAGTTCCTTTTGCTTTTGATAAAAAAGGAATTATTGAAATTAGCAAAGATGTAGTATCAGAAGACGATATTATGATGGTTGCACTTGAAAACGGAGCTGATGATGTTGAAATTACAGATTCATCATTTGTAATTACAACTACACCAGATAACTTTAGTGAATTAAAAGCAGCTATTGAATCATCATTAAATGTTGAAGATTATATTCAATGTGAAGTAACATACTTACCTAACATGTACGTAGAGTATGACGCAGAAAAAGAAACAAAATTATTAGATTTTGTTGACAAATTAAAGGATGATGACGATGTTCAAGATGTTTACCACAACATCGATGTACAACATCAAGATAAATAAGAAAAATGCGTATTTTTCAAGAACTAAATGAATATTTTACTAGCACATTAGGTTATTCAACTGCATTAAGTCAATTTTTAGTAGTTTTCATCACATTACTTAGTTTATTAGCAATTCCAACAATTCTTTCATTTATTTTTCCATTATTCAAAATGAAGGGAAATAAAAAGAAAAACTTCTCATTATATCTATATGCATTTTCAACCGGATTCTTCTTAATCCTAGCAACATTCGGTTTCTTAAGAGAATCAATTGAAGAATCAGGAGAATGAGTTCAAAGTGCTTTTGCGCCTAATCCAACACAATCTCAAATCTTTGGATATAATGCCATGATTATTGTTGGTGGATTATTAATGGGACTTTTATTCTCATTTACTTTAAAATTTGTAATCACATATAGAATCAATAAAAAACTTAAAAGAAGTAATAATAAATCTGTTTCGGTTTTTGTACATGATCATGATCATCACTCACATGCACATCCACACATTCACGTTGATGGAGAAGATGGTTACTCACATAGTAATGATGTTGATAATCACGTATTTCAACACCCAGATTACATTTTCAGTCAAGAAGAAAACTTACAAGCAGCTGAAGAAGCAGTTATTAATTCAAAAGTTTCAATGAAACTTAAGGTAATTGCTTTATTACTTGTATTAACACACAGAATTCCTGAAGGTTTCTTATTAGGTTACAATATTAACCTAGCAATGCAAGGAGATAGTGCTAATAACTTAACAATAGCGTACTTTATCTCATTAATACTTCACTTAATTCCAGAAGAAACAATTTTCTACTTTAGATTAAGAGAAGCTGGATTTAACCGATGAAAATCACTATTACTTTCATTCCTCGGATTATCACTATTTTTACCATTTATGTTGGCTGGGGTCTATGCCGGAGAAGCAATAGATCATTATGCATGATTAAAAGCGGTAACATTTGCGGCAATTGCAGGAATATTCTTATTCACTTCAATTGTTGAGTTCATCCCAGAATTCTACCACACAGATATGTCTAAGAAAAAATGATATTTAGTATTATTAGCCTTATTTATAGGAATAATCATAGCAGTTCTTATTTTATCATTCCACTCTCACCATCATTAAAATGGAATAATAATAACATCGCTTACGAGCGGTGTTTTTCATTCTCTAAGATAAAAGAGCGAATATAGTATAATTTAATAAATTAAATTATGAAAGGACTCTATGAACTCAAGACAAAAGTACTATTTAGGATTTGTTGCGACAATCATATTCTTATTAACCTTAGTAGCATTAGTTATTGGTTTAGTTATTCACTATGATACAGCAAGTCAAAAGTACCAAAATGTAAATTCTATTGAAGCGGTTAAAATACTTTTATCAATTGCAATAGTATTAAATGTGGTTATGATAACTATTTCAATGTTCTTTACAATTTCGAATTTTGCTCGATCAAGACAACTTATACGTAAATCGTTTAATAGCTTTGTCGAAGATATTATGACCAACAACAACATCGGGATTATTATCTATGACATTAACCAAAATATTATTTGGGCAAGTAATTTTATTCGTAATAAGTTCCATAAAGATTTTGTTGGACACACAGTAACTGACTTTTTCAAAAAAGCAGATACAACTTTCAACAACACAATCGATATGAATGAAACCAAGAGAGAATTCAAAAATAACAACAATATTTACGAAGCTCAATTCTGGCCTTTATCAAATGTTATTGTAATTCGTGATATTACAACCGAATACTTATTTAAAGTTGAATCATGAGAGCAAAAACCGGTTATTGGTGAAATTGAAATTGATAACTATCAAATGTATCAATCAATTCTTTCTGAAGAACAATTATTCATCATTAACAAAGTTGTAATTGACACAATTAAAGACTATATGCAGAAATACAACTTAATCTATCGTCAATATACAAACGGAAAATTTGTTATCTTCACAACTGAAGAATCACTAAAATTAATGAGTAAAGAACATTTTGATTTATTCATTAATATTCACAAAAAAATCGATGATGGAAACATTAATAAACTTTCACTCAGTGTTGGTTTTGCACACGGATGAAGTTCATTAAAAGAAAAACTTGAACAAGCCAAAAAAGCATTGGTTCAAGCACAAAACCGTGGTGGGGACCAGATTGCAATATTCTCAAACACATCACCACCGGTTTATTATGGTTCAAACAACGAAGTTCTTTCAAACAACTCAAGAATTAGAATTAAATCTGTTGCCTTAGAATTTTCTAAGAAACTTCAAGATCCAAGCATTAAAAATGTTATGATCTATGGACATAGTCTTGCAGATCTAGATGCCTTTGGTGCTGCATATGGAGTTTATGAACTTGCAACAAGATATGGAAAACAAGCATATATTTGTTCTGAAACACAAGATCAGACAACTAAACGAATGCTTGATGATTTAGTAGAACAACAAAAAATAGATTTAAACAAAATTTTTGTTCGTGCTGAGCACGCAACAAAAAATACAAATGCAAATACATTAGTTGTTATGGTTGATAACTCTGATGTAATGAGAACAGATAACCCAGATGCATTAATCAATGCAGATAGAGAAAATATTTTTGTCTTTGACCACCATAGAGTTGGTAAGAGTGTGGATTATTGTCCAATAACAAATATTTACATTGATACCACTGCATCAAGTGCATCAGAAATTGTAACTGAGGTTATCACATTTATGGAATTCAAAGCAAACATCACACCAATAGCAGCGCAATTGTTATTAAGTGGTATTTACTTAGACACAGTTCAATTCTCAAAATCAGTTACACCAAGAACTTTTGAAGCAGCAGCATTCCTTGAAGGTAAAGGAGCCGATGTTGTAAGAAGTGGTAACTTACTTAAATTTGATGATGATACAGAAGCAGAGATTCGTGAAATCTTAAAAAATACAACAGAAATCAAAAAAGGTTACTTCCTTGCCTATACTGACAAAGAAGTATCAAATGACGTTATTTCAATCGCAGCAAATGAGATTCTTAAAATCAAAGGAAGAGTCGCATCATTTGTGATAGCTAAATTGAAATCGAAAAAAGAATACAAACTTAGTGCTCGTGGTATTGATACAAATGTACAGATTATTTGTGAGCAAGTTGGAGGTGGTGGTCACTTTAGTACCGCTGCAGCAACTTCAAGTGAAGATCTAGAAACATTTGTAGACAATGTTAGACACGCAATAATTTCAGCAGGGAGACAAATTAACGATGAAAGTAATATTAATTAAAGATTGTAAAGATGGAAAAGCAAACACAATTATTGAAGTTTCAAGTGGTTATGGTACAAACTACTTAGTAAAACATGGTTTTGCAGTTCCTTACAATGACAAAACAGTACACGAATTAAACAAACGTTTAAATGACTTAGTTGCAAATGAACATGAAGCACGTTCAAATGCACTTGAATTAAAAGAACAATTAGAACAATTAACAATTAAATACAACCTTGAAGCAAACGTAGATGCAAATAGAAACCTTAACGTTCATGGATCAGTATCTACAAAGGATTTAGATAAAAAACTTGTTGCTTTAGGTTACAAACTACCAAAACACTCATTATCTAAAGTGCACCTTGTATCAGAAGGTACACACTATGTAGAAGCAGTGTTATACAAAGATATTAAAGCTAAAATTAAAATTGAAATTAAAATTACACATGTCAAAAAATAAACGCAATAACTTTAAATATAATCCATTGTACAAAAATGTCTCTGAAGACTTAGTTCCGCTTGCTACAACTTTATTCAAAGATGAGCAAATTGAATTAGAAACATTAAGTAATATTCTTAATGACACAGAAAAACAAAGTTTAGGTTTTGATTACCTAACACCTGAAGCATTTTTTACAAATGAATGTAAACAACTTTTCACATTACTTAAAACTACTAGAGATAAGTCAGATAATAAAACAATTACATTTGATTACAATGACATTACAAGACTAGTAGATGATGTTGTTAAGTTAGATTTATTTGAATATAACGCTTTAAACTCTTTTGTATTAAATAAAATATTTTCAGTTATGTTTAATGAAGATAACTTCATTATTAACGTTGAAAAATTAATTGAATTACAAAAAATGCGTAACATTGAATCATTCTACAATAGTTACACAAAAGCATTATCAACAAACAAAGAAATCACATGATCTGATAGCATTGATGATATGCAAAACTTCATTTTATATAACAATAAAATGTCAATTAAAAACAGTGAGTTCATTCCACTTACTGATGCAGCGGTTAATTTAAGAAATCATATTAATGAAATACTATTAAATAAAAAAACAGATGATAAAACTTTATTAACCGGTTTTGAAACTATAGACAACTATGTCAAAGGATTCAAACCTGGTCAAATGATTATTTTAGCCGCTCGTCCAGGAGTCGGAAAAACTGCTTTAGCCTTAAACATAGCTAAAAATGTAATTGATGAAGGTGCAAAAAATGGAACTCCAAAAAACGTTGCCTTCATATCATTAGAGATGCCAACAAACGAACTTACTTCTAGATATCTAGCCACAGCAAGTTCTGTTGACTTATATAAAATCCAAAATCCAAAATTAATTACATCACAAGATGATGCAATGAAATTATTTACAACAATTGAAAAAATTAATGGTGATAGTTTAATTTGGTTTGATGATGAACCTAAATCAAAAATCACTGAAATTGTTTTCAAAATCAAACACCTTATGAAAAGTCTTAATGGAAATTTAGACTTAGTAGTAATCGACTACCTTCAATTAATCTCAGGTAGTGATGCAGGTGGTAATAGACAAAATGAAGTTGCGACAATTTCGCGTTCATTAAAAACACTAGCTCTTGAACTCAAGGTGCCAATTCTAGCACTTTCGCAGCTATCACGTAGTGTTGAAAATAGAGAAGACAAACGTCCACAATTACATGATTTACGTGAATCTGGTTCTATTGAGCAAGATGCCGATATTGTTCTTATGTTAAATCGTAAACCATTTAAAAACAAAAACTCACAAGAACAAGAAGATATCACAAAATATGAACATATTCCTGTTATTGTATCAGTTGCCAAAAACCGTGGTGGTCAACAAGGATACGGTACACTTATTTACACGGGTAAATATGTAAAATTCACAGATGAAAAAGTTAAAGGAGAATACTAATGGACTGTTCCAGTTCCTGTTATATAACAAAATTATTTAGCACTGCAACCTCGGTTTCAACACCTGGTGCAATGCAAACATCAATTGAATGATGAGTATATTTATTATTAGGAGTTCTTATTTTACTCTTTGTACTTAGTGCTATTTTTAGTGGTAGTGAAACTGCTTATGCTACTGTTTCGCCTGCTAAAGTACACGAAATGGTAGAAGAAGAACAAAAATTTAGTAAACTAATCAGCCGTCAAATTAAAAGATTTAATCAAACATTAAGCACAATTCTAATTGCTAACAATTTAGTAAATATTGGTTCTGCAACACTTACATCTTATTTATTAGCTAGAATATTTAGTGGAAACCAAAATTTAATTCCAATTATATCTACTGCTGTAGTTACACCAATATTAGTTTTATGTGGTGAAATTACACCAAAATTAATTGCAAAATCACACGCAGTTAAATGACTTAAAATATTTGCGATTTTCAATGAAATTATGTTTTACATTTTCTTCATTTTTACCTACCCAATAAGTAAATTAAGTAAGAAAGTGTATGTTACTAACTCCGAAGAAGATTTAAAAAATATCATCTCGCTAGCACAATCCGAAGGAGTGTTGCAAACTGGTGAATCACTTTTAGCGCAAAATGCCTTAGACTTAGATTCAACAAAAGTAGCACAACACTATATTAGATTAAAAGATGTTTTAACACTTAACTATAAAACATCTATTACCGATGCTTTAAAGATTTTTAAACAATCAAACTATTCACGTATTCCGGTCGAAAAAGACGGTGTGTTAATTGGTATTGTATTATTAAAAGATATTTTTCACGTTAAAAATGGTCGTGTAATAGATTTCATGAAAAATGTTCCATTAATATCAGCGAACTCAATTTTGTCTAGCGCTTTAGAAAAAATGAGAGCTAATAGAGCACAAATGGCTTTTGTTGTTGAGAATAACAATAGTACAGATATTATTGGTTTAATTACAATTGAAGATATTATCGAAGAAATTGTTGGTGAACTTTATGATGAATACGACAATGACGAAGCGATTTATGAAATTTCACTTGAAAAATCACATGTACATGCAAGTGCACAAATGTCAGATATTTTTAAACAATTAGAAATTGATGATGATTTACTTGAAGAAAATGAAGGACAAATGAATTTACGTTCATGATTACTTTTCAAAACAAATCGTCAAAAATTAACCAAAAATACTAGATATACTCTCGATGATGAAGTCACATTTAAAGTTATAGAGATTCCCAAAAACAAAAAAGAAGAAACAATAATCGAGATTAACAAACTATAGTTTAAAGGTTGCTTATAGCAACTTTTATTATTACCTTTTAGAATTAGAAGTTTTCTTTTTGCTTTGCTTTTTAAATGTTTGGAGTATCATATAAACGCATAGTTGGTAGCTGCTCTTTTGAGTAGAGGAAAGTCCGTGCTAGCACCATCTGCGATGATGGTAGTGATCATGCTAAGCCAAATAAGCTTAGGCCCAGACGACTAGTGCCACAGAGACGAGAATTGTGAAACGCGGTAAACTCCATGAGCTAGAAACCCAAATTTTGGTAGGGGAACCCGAAACAAGGAATTGAACAAGTTTTGGGAGTGTTATTTTATAACATTAGATAAATTACCAACACTGATTTTATCAGAACAGAACACGGCTTATAATGCACCATCCACTTCGGTGGATGTTTTATTTACTTTTTTTCAGTTATTATTATAAAAATAAGTCTAGTATAAATGTTATTTCAATAACTTTTACCACTACACCGTAGATATAAATCTTTTTTGTTATTTTTATAAAAATAGTTAAAAAATTATTAAAATTTAAAAATATAACAAACATAAAGGAAGTCATGGAATCAAATCATAATATCATACGGAAAATCAAACATGCAGCAGGGATTATATTTATCTCCCTTGTTACTTTAATAACAATAATATTATCTATTGTTAAATTTTCTACACCTTTTAAACCTTCATTTTATAATTACAAATCATACATGTCGCAGGCAAACATCAAAAAGGTAGAAAAGACCTTTAACTATAAGGTGTTTGATGAAATAAATGAGTTCACAACTGCCTTAGTTAATAAAAAAGCTATTGCTGGTATTGGTAGTGATTTTCAAGCAGTTAATTTAATTAAGAAAGACTTAGTTAAACCAATTAACTTCAAAAAGTTATTTAAAACTCATAAAGACTTAACTAGTGATGAAATTAAAAAAGCTTTAAAAGCAATTTACACTCCAATTGTTTGAAAACACCTTGAGAGTTATGATGAACAACTTAAAACTGATGCTGATGGTCTTCCATATGACACACCTAAGCATTTGTGAGAATATTTCATTCCTTACTATGCTCAAGATGGCGTGGTTGCATATAATCGCTTTGATAAAGATGACAATACCATTAGACCATATATTAATAATCAAGACTTATTGAATAATGCAAATAAACTAAATGAAACAATCAAATATCAAGATGAAAGTAAAAGTGTGTCACCAAATTCATTGTTGAATTTGATTAATACACTTAGAAGTAAGGGTTATAAGAATCTTGTTGTTACAGATGCAATTAGAGTAAATATGTTGTATGGTTCACAATATGAACTTATTAACAAACAAAGTAATTTTGATGTTATAAAAGATAATTTTACTGGTAAAACAACCGAGAACAACTATAAAAAACAAATCCATGGTTTTGAATGATTACTTAAAAAAGGAACAAATAGTTCAAATAGAAATTTATATAAAAATATTTCTTTCAATGCAGATGGTCAAGGAATACTTGATACTTTAATAAATCCAAAATATAATGCTGTTGATAGTGCGATTTTATACAATGGTGATTTATTAGATGCATATTATTCAGAAAACAACTACGACACGGTTGAAAAAGGAACAATTGATGGTTTTAAAATCGGTGAAAATGTTTTACTTGTCGATGGTTTTGTAGTTGCTAAAGATGAACAAAGTAAATATCAAGAATACTGAGAAGATAAAATTTATGAAGTATTAAATGATGGTCCAATGCAAAATTATTCAGAACACTACAATGTTCTTGAAGAATTTGGTTTTAATCAAGAATTAGCATATCAAAAATACATGCAGAAATTTTACGAACAATACTTAACCATAGTCTTAAAAGATTTATTCCAAGATAATGATGTCTATAAAGAAATAGAAACAGATTTATCAAATATTTATTTAGAAACTTTAACTGATCCAAATAAATTAAGCGATTTTAGAAATTATATTGAAACAAGAGTTATGCATGATCAAAAACTCCTAGATAAATTCAAAGAGATTTTAATTCAATTAGATTCATCTAATACTGAATTAAATAATGATGAATTAGTAACTAAAATAACATTTTTAGTAAATCATGTTGATTTTAGTAATGAAATTTATCGTCCTGTATTTGAAGAAAAATACACAGGATTAGAAAATTTTGATTTCATCAACTATACCCCATCAACCGATTTAGAATATAACTTAGTTAAAAGTAATTACTTTATTAATGAAGATAACACTTATGATACTAAAGCAATTATGATTTATTCAATTGAAGATGACCTTACAAGAGGTATTACTCACAAAAGTATTCAAGGAGTTGATCAAGAACTTTTATCTAAAATTGGTACATATTATTTCAATGTCTTTAAGAGCTAACAAAAACATTCTCCTAAGCGAGAATGTTTTTGTTATTCATTTAAATTGTCTTATTTTCTTATTTTTAAAGGGTTTAATCTATATAAAATTTGCTTATCTGTTGGTATATTTTTTAAACCAAAATCCTTAAGCATTTGTTTAATGTCTTGCATTATTTTATTTAATTGTTCCTCTTGATCGGTTATGAATGGTGAAATATCATCATATCTAATTTGAAATACATCTAGATTTGAGTTGTATGGTTCGTTTTTATCAGTTCATTTAATTGTTTCTTTGTTTGTTCCAAAACCATGATTAATTCTGAAAAGCCTTTCATAAGTTATTTTGTCAGCGATGTGGTTTTCGTTGTTTGTTACAAGAGTATAAGTTCTCTTTCCACCATCTTCACGGTTTAATTCTTCGACCGCATGCCCTGTTGTTCCGCTTCCGGCAAAGAAGTCAAGAATGCGTGCGTTTTGATTTTGTGTTAACATTAATAAATATTGTATTAATTCTTTTGGTTTTGGATAATCAAAAGAATTTATTGTCATGATGCTTTTTAATTCGTTTGTGCCATTTTCCGTTGTTGGCATTTTTAATTTATTAATAAAATAATCTGATGTATTTAATAATTGATTTGGAATTTTAAAACCAGTTTTTTCATTTGAGTATATTGCACGAATTGTTGTTGGATTGTTTTTATTTTTAATAATATATGGGGGAAGGAAAATAATGTAGGTTTTACATTTTTAAATATTATATCAACATTAACATCTGTTTGCAAAAAAATGCAAAATTAACTGGAATGTGGAACATACTTTATTAAAGGTTGTAATTAAACCTACACATCATTATAAATGATGTGTAATTTTCTTATTTACTCTTTAATGCGTCATGTACTACATGTTGTATTGAATATATTCTATTCATTAGTGCGTCATTTACTATGACTAATTGAATATACTCTGTTATATAAAGCAATACCTGCTATTTAATGTTAACCCCCCAATTTGAAATAATCAGGGATGATATTAAAGACAAGAGCAATATATTTATTCTAAATATATTTATCGCGCATAATGCACGCGTGATACCACAATTCCTTAAATATTCAAATTAATTATTTCAATAATGATTGTAATTTATCTCATTTCAAAGAATTGGTTCATAAGTAATTTCTGCTGTTTCCCTGATTTCATTAACCAGTGATTTAAAATTCAAGAAGTTGCATTTTTCACTTTTATTGATACTGATTAAATTGAATATTGTATTTAATGAAAATGTTGAATATCTCTTTTTGTATAACGATTTAAATAAACTTACAGATGATTCAGACTGTGCTGTAATGTTATTTACATTGAATTTTAAGTCTTTGCAATTGTTATTTACGAATTTCAAGAATGCTTTTATGTTATTTTTTGTGTTCTTATTGTTAAATTCATAAGTTAATAGTTGTAGCAATTTGTCTATGAACTCATCTTTGTTTTCAATTGAATTTTGCAGTCATTTCCATACTGGTTGATTATCAATTAAGAGTTTTTCTTTAACATTATTCTTAATGATAAATATTGGTTTTTTGAATATGAAATTGAAATGTTTAATAAAGTGAAAGTGATCATAAATATGTTCTGCATTCAATAATTTTGCTAAATTTTTGAAGTAAACTGCACCATCACTTAAAAGGTATAATTTGGTGTTTGTGTCTATAACATAGTACTTTTGAATAATAGTCATTATTAATTCTGCTCTTGATTTGTTTGTAAGCTTCTCTTTGTCTTGTGAAGTGTATGTTTCATATGTATAAATTGGACTTTCATTTTTATCAGAGAATATTTTTATGATCTTGCTATTTGTTTTGCTGATCTTATTATTTCCTCTTGCTTTACCATAACAATCATCAATTGAGATATAAATTGTATTTGCATATTGTTTCTTTATCTCTATATTGCTTGTTTGGTTAAATAAGTCATATTTGTTTGCATAATATTTACATAAATTTCAACTGATCTTAACAAATTTGTTTCTAATTAAACCACAGTATTGATAAAAACTATCAATAACTAGTTTGGTATCATAAGTTCTATGAAATAGATGTATATATTTTTCTGGATAATATCTCTTGAAGTGTTTTTTACCATTAACATAGTAGTAATACTCATAAATTACAAATTCATATACATTGTTGTTTTGTCCTATTATCTTTCTTACTATTCTTTTGTTAATATTTAGTTTTTGTTCTCTTCTTTCATCTGAGTTTTTGAACTTTTCAGATAATGCTGTTATCTCATCACAAGATAATTTATTAATGTATTCTATTTCTTTTATGTTTCTTTCATTCATATTCAAATTTTACTAAATAAACCTTAAAATAAGTGCTGTTCCACATTTTGTGAAACTATTTTCACATAAATAAGATTAAAAAATGCATAAGAATTAATAATCTTATGCATGTGATATTAAGTTATTCTCCTGTTGTTGTTTCAGGTTTTAGTCAAAGTCTGTTGAAGTGATTTGATTCAATATCTTTTGATGTAATATTGTAAATTAAAAGTAAATTCTTATCTTTTTGAATATACTTATGGTTATTTTCATTAGAATCTGGTGCTGCTGAAACTATTTTAACAATAGAATTTTCAAGGAAGTTTTTAACTTTTTGTCTTGCTACCATTAATTTAGCATCATCATTTGCATCTTTTGGTAGTGTTTCAATTGCTCCAAATACTGGTTTATAGAATTCATTAAATAATGCTGTTTTAAATTCTAGTGCAATTTCTGCTTCATCTTGTGTTGAATATAGTTTAGAGTTAATGAATTTAAATTCATCTTTACCATTTAAAATGTAATTTAAAGGCATTAAAAACTTGTTGTATAGATTTATACCAAAAGTATAAATTGCACGCTGATTTGAAGGTTGTAAGTAGTCTTTACGACCATGTAATGCTATTTCATATGAATCAGGTCATTCATCATAGAAGAAGTATTTTTTACCATCTTCATTAATGTAGTTTAAATAGATAGTTGGGTCAATTACATTAGAAACTGCTCCAATTAATGCTGATAAAAGTGATCTGAAACCTCTTGTGTAATTGTTTTTAGCATAGAATTCTTGTAATTTTGTGTTTGTTTGATCATCTAATAACTCAATAAAGGTTTTTGTTGGGTCTTTTTTAAGCATTGAGAGCACTATTTTGAAATCTACATAGTGTTTTAATAGTGTAAGACCTTTACTCATTACATTTGAGTTTAAAATGGCCTTAAATGGTGCTAAAACAAGTGTTGAATTGTAAAATAGCATTGGAGATCATTCTTTTGTTTCTGTTTGATATTCTTGTGGGAATACACCAATATAATTTCTGTTATCTATTTTTGTTAATGATGAATAAGGGTATTTATAGTTGTATCATTTATTAACATAAAGATAATCAGAAGGTGCAACTCCTGGAACAGGATCAAGTGAAAGTAATCTTCTTTCTCTTGAACTATCATTTGGACTTATTTTAACTCTATCTTGTATGAAGTGTCTGTCTTGTCTTTCATAGAAGTTTCTTGAAACTTTATACATATCACGATATGAAATTCTTTTATAGCTTCCTTCTTCTTCTGTTAAGTCTGCTTCTCTATATTTATGTCAGTTTGCATCACGATCTGAAACAGACTTTTTAATCTCTGTCTCTTTGCTATCACGTTCTAATGGAACAATTCCATGGTACATTGAAGCATAACCAGAAGTAAAAGTATAGAAATCACCAAATACTTGAATAATTGTGTCTAAGTCATATGTTCTAGCATTAACTCATTCTATACCTAATCTAGTTCTTGGTGGTTCAATGTTTATAGTTTCATAACTGCTTTGCCCTGATTTTAATTTAAGCAATCTTTTTTGAATGGTTTCAACACTATTTGGTAAGTTATCTGCTTGTAATATGTAATCATAATATTTGCTAATTCCTGAGTAATATCAGATAGTAGGTGCATGTTTTAAGATGAACTTCCATGTTTCTTGTGGTGTTGAAGGTTTAGCAGGTATAATATGTGCTAAAAATGTACCAGCAGCATGAAATGCTTGTGGATTTACATCAAATTGATTTGGTGATGTATAAATACTATTGAAATTGTTAATTACATCAATTGGGTTTGCCTGATTTCTTGTGTTTGAATTTGGTTCAGGTGGTGTTGAAGGTGTCTCCTTTTTTGTTTCTGGGGGTGTTGAAGGTGATTTAGGATCTTGTTTATCTTTTGGTTCTTTTCTATATTTTAAAAAGTACTTATTAAGTGTTTCACAAGACACTGATATCAATGGAAGAAGCACAACAGGTGCTCCTAAAATGATAAATTTTAATCATTTTTTATTTCTTTTCATAATATAAATTATATTAAATTCAAAGGAATTGTGAGTTTTTCCAGTTTCAATTTCCACATTTTAAACATCATTCATTTTACAAATTACATAGATTTCATTTTACATTTTGCATAAGCTTTGACTTTATATTTTCACAAAATGTTATTTATTGTGAAAACCATAAAAAAACAATGCAAATTCTTATGCATTCATAAAAACAATCATTAATTTGATATAACTATAATAAAGAGAAAAATAAAATAATCGGAGAAATTAATGAAAAAAATAAATATTACACTTGCAAGAGCAGATTTTCAGAATATTGATGAATTTGTTAATATATATAAAAGTTCATTGATAAATTTTAATAGTGAAACATGCAATTGAGAATTTCATAGTAAATTCTATCAACCAGCAGAAATTTTATTTAAAATACACAGTATACAGTTCAATGAAATGAAAAATGTTGAAAATTACATAAAAAAGAGTTTTGAAGACAATATAATACCAAAAGCATTTGCTGCTGCAAAAGCAGTTAAAGCAATATCAAAAGATCCAAATGATTTTCAATATGTAGATCCAAATGCAAAAATAATAGATAAAGTAAAACAGGTTGTAAATATATATTCATACAAGGAGCAATGAAGTGTTTTTGATTTTGTTACAGACATATTTATATCAGTTTTAAACTCTCATTTGCTAAAAAATGGGAATAAAAGATTTTCATTTTCATTATTAAAAGTAATGCTTTTTGATTTTGGTTTTTATTTTAAGTGAAGTTCTAATGTTAAGAATTCAAGTTTTCTTGAAGAATATAATAAAAATATAGAAAATGAAATAGCTTGTTTTGAATTTCAATTATCAAATGCTAAAATAGCAGATCTATTTGAAAATAGTCAAGATTTTAAAAATCAAAACCCTACATGTTTCAAAAAATTATCTAAAGAAAAAGAATTAGATATTAAAGAAAGACAAGAAAAAACACGAACTGAAATCAAAAAATGATTACTTAATAAAATAATTATTGGTTATTAATGAGAAAAAGATAAAATTTATTTACAAAGAAAGAAGTTAATATGATTCCAAAGAGCAAGAACAAAGTTATTATAAGTGTTGATTCTGGTTGAACTACACCTGAAGAATTAGATGAAAGATTAGAAAGAGAAAAAAGAGAAAGACCAGAAGAATATGCTGCATTTGTTGATTTAATGCAAAGATTATCAAAAATGTAATTTAAAATAATTATTTAACTAAGTATTTAATGTAAGATGGATCCTTTTCAGTAAGCATAATCCATCTTTTTTTATGAATTTTTTAATATAAACAATAAATGTCTTTTATGCTAGAATATTTATGTGTGATTGAGAAATCAATAAGTAGCACATTATACTTGCTAGCATCGCCACACATTAATAAAATAAGGTTGCTATGTCTTAAGGTGGGGGTTATTGTGAACCATAACCCATCATTTTTTTTATAAAATTTTGGAAATTCCAAACTGAATTCAAATTAAAAAACAACATTTAAATGTTGCCTTTGTCTTATTTGATAATTTCTTAATTTAAAAACCTTTTTATTTTATATAACTGAGATGTTTTTATGGAAATGATATCAGAAATTAATAAATCAAGATAAAAAAATAATGATACAATATTTATGTGTGAATTAGTAGTGTTTTAAAACATGAAAATTAAATGGAACAACCTGTTTGCAAGCATCGCCACACATTAATAAAATAAGGTTGCATTGCATCAAGTATGGGGTGCTGTTGTTAGCAATATACACTCATCATTTTTTATAATATATTAAGATATAAATTTAAATATATAAAAGAATACTCACTACATAAATGTGTAGTGAGTTTATTTTTTTTATGCTATTTCTTAGAGTTTTTCATCATTTTGAATGGTTTCTGTTTCTGCTTGAATTATTCCATCAAAATTTTGAATTGGTGTTTTTTCTCTTAATGAATCAAGAACATATAATGCTGTCTTTTTCATTGTTCTAAAAATTCTATTTAAGGTCATCTCACTTAGTTTTAATTCAAGTAATTTATTATAGTCTTCATTTACTATTGCTTTGCATAAATCAATTAAATCATTATCTCTAAGTATTGTTAGTGCTTTATATGGTGAGATGTCTTTTGGTTGAGTTAATTGCTGAAACATTATGTTTTCATTAAATGTTCTGAAACCATATATGTCCTTTTGAATTTCAGTAATATATACTTTTTGTTTCTCTCATGGTATAAAATGTTCTGAATTAATTACATTAATTAAATAACCAACATTATTAACATCCATTGTAATTTTGTTGTGTTTTGATGGAAATACTGTTCCTTTGTAGTATATTTTCATATTTTTCCTTTATTTAAAGTAGGTTTTATTTAAAACTTCAATTTCATTTTCAATTTGTTTAATTGTTTTTGCATTTTCTGGGTTATTTTGCTTTTGAATTGCAATTAATTTCTTTGTTAATTTACGTTTCTTTTTGATTATTTTCAATTGTAAGAATAAATAGATTATTGATACAAAAGAAAAGATTGTAGCAATTGTAATAATACTTATCACAATAACAATTTGTGCTGTATCAAATAGGTATCAACTATTAACTAAGTCAATGATTGAATATGGTATAAACATCATAAAAATTACACCTACAATTCATAACCAAAAGAATTTCATTCTCATAGGTTTTTTTTCATTTATTCATTAGAATACCTTTACCTTTCTTTGTCTTTTATTTAGTGTAAATACTGTTGCTATTCCACCTGATAGTATTATTATTCCAAGTACAACAGATGAAATTCATATAATCCTTTCTTTTGCTGCTTCTTCCTGCTTTTTGAATGGATTAAAATCTTTGCTAGTGTAAAAATCTATTGTAAAGTTATTTCCACCTGTTAATATAGTTGAGTTTTTCTTTGCTCTAAAATTAAGTAGTTTGGTATTTTCATAGTAATCTTTACCATTAATTAATTTTTGTTTCTCTTTTTTGTTGATAACTTTAAAAAACTCATCATCAAATTCAGGTAGTTCAATTTGATTGATAATTTCTGACTTTATTTTTTCATCAAAATTAAATACTTCAACAATATTTTTCACAATTTCTTTAACAATTTCAACTTTAATATCATCTAAATATTCATTATTTATAAAAAACTGAATATTTTTAAACTTATATTTTGATAAGTCAATTTTGTTAGCTAAATGAATTGGGTTTTTATCACCACCATTTGGCGTTTCCGCATCATTGTTTTTTTCTTTTGTCCCTTTATCATTGGGTTTTTGGTTATTTTCATTGCCGTTTCCAGCGTCATTATTATTGGTGTTTGAGTGATTATCATCACCATTATTTATTCCACTATCACCATTTTTTTCCTGGATTTCCATTAGCTGTTTCTTCATCTCCTTCATCATCACCATTGGTATTTGTTGTACCAGAATCATCTGTAAAATCATCATCTGGTGTAGTTTTGAATGTGTTATCATTTAAATTTTCTGGATCAATATTACTAAAAACATAAATTGGTAAATTATAAGTACCAGTTATAGATCTAAATGGTGAAACAAAGTTGGTTGATGTTTTTAATAGGTAGAAACTTTCATTTAAACTTGTTTCCTTATTGAAAATACCTTCTTTTAATGTTTCAGTATCTTGTCCCTGATATTTATTTGTGAGTTTTAAACCATCATAAATACCTTGTATTAGGTTATCAATGGTAGCATTTGGGAAAAAGTGTGAAAACAGTTTTATGGTTTCAACTTTATTTTTGCTTATTTTTAATGCTTGTTGATCTAAAAAACTTCATAAGTAATATAAAATTTTCTTTCTATGACTATTTTTAAGTTTTTTAGCATATTCTAATCACTCTTTAAATTTGTCTAATGAATTATTTAAAAACCTAAATTTATCTGGTTGCAGTGAAATTTTGTTGTACTCTCTTATTTTTGAACGAAAGAAATCATTTATTTTTTCTCAGGTAAATAAATTATTTTCATCACTTAAAATAATCTTAAATGGTTCCATATCAGAAAGTAATTCTGATAATGTTCCATCATAAATTGTCTTTCTATGGTTAGAAATAGTGAAACTCTTTCTTGCTTTTGGTACTCAGTACTTAAAAATTCTTTCTAATACTTCATAATTTTTCATTGCTTCTTGATATTCAACTTTGAATTCAGGTGTTTTGAATTGGTTGATTAATTCAGGTTTAGGTAAATTAAAGTTAGGTAAATTGGTTTTATCACTATTAGCATTTATTTTGCTCTTATTAGCAAAGATATATTTAAGTTGTTCTATTAATATATCATCTCTGTTTAATGCATTTAAAGGCCTTAAAACAAGGTTTTTAAGCAATGTTTTAACTCCTTCATCTTTTATTTCATCATCTGATAAATATTTTGTGTATTCATCAGTTGTTAAAAGACTTAAATTATCATTGATATTTTGTATGTAAAAGTCTCTTAAATAGTTAAGGTTAAAGTTATATGACTTGTTATCAATATATGTATTCATTACAAAGTTATTAAACAATGCAGGATCATTCAATTTTGCAACAAGTTCATCTCTGGTTAAATTATCATATGATAAGTTCTTAATGCTTTTTAAAAATGCAAATGGGTTTGAGAAGTTTGGTAGTTCTAAATCAATTCTTGAATCAGATTGATAGAACACCATATTTTCATTTTCTACTTCAATTTCATTATTAAGATAAATATAAATGCTCTTTGCTGTTAAATTAATTTCTGGTTTTAATGCATTGATAATATCTCTAAGTTGAATTTCCTTGGTTCCAAGGTGTATTTCTGTTGTATCAAATGCATTTTGTTGATATGTTTCACCATTAATTGTTATGTTTAAGATATTCTCTTTAATATAATCAATAATTTCCTTCAAACCAGTTTCATTGTTTCAATCATTAAAAGTTTTGTTTTCTAAAAACTCTTTAATTTTGCCCTTATCAATTTCTGCTTTTATAGGTCATTTAACCTTATAACCAAGTGCTGAAAGGAATGGTGTTAAATCAACAGTATGATTATTTCTATTCATATTAAATCTAATAACGGTTTGGTTTGGATCTAGATTATATTTGAATGAAAAGTCATATGTATAAATGCTTTCATTTGGTTGTCTTACTTCAATATTTTTATCATTAACATTATTTAAATATTCAAAAGTTTCTGGTTTTAATATTTCATTTGAAATAGGTTCAGATGAAAAATAACTATAAATATTCTTAACTTCTTTGTTGTTTTGAATTTTTGTTTCTAGAAATTGCTTAAATAATTCTAAAAATTCATTAAGTTCTGGTTTTGATGATAAGTTATTAGGTGTTAAATTCCCTAAAACACTCCTTAAAGGAGTAGATAAATTTCAATTATCTATTGGTAATTCACTATTTGTTTGTTCCTTGAATAATGGCTGATCTCTTAAAATAAGCTTATTGTTTTTAATCAACTCATCAAAAAAGAATTCTCTTAATAATTCTGATGTATTTAACTCTTTAAAATTAACATTAAAGACTACATTATTGTAGAATAAGAAGTTTTCATATTCAATTACTAAGTCTGAATAACTCATACTTTCAATATCTAATGACTTATTTTTTGTATATTCTCTAAAAGGAGTAAGGAATTTTGAATTTGCTAAATTATTTACTAATTTTGCATTTCTTAATTCATTAAATGCCTTATCCAGAATGTTTTGCTGTTCTCTTTGCTTGAATTTTTGGTTTGTTTGGTAAATTAAATAATACTTAGTTAATCCTGTTTTTTGTGTTGCACTTAAAAGATATCAACCATTTGCTCTTGGACTTGTAAAATATAATATCTTTTCACTTTCATTAGGTAATGAAAACTTAGAATTCCTTATTTTACTATCATTTAATTCGCTTAAATTATTCCCTAAGTAAAAACCATCAATTCTATCAAAACCTTCTCCAAAATTGAGAACTAAACCATTATCAGCAAAGATTGTTTTTGCTATGATGGAATTCCTTTCTTCTGCAAAGTATTCTGAAAGTTTGTTTTCTTCTAATTTTGTAATTGTAGGTCATAAATTTAGATCTTGAATGTGTTTGTAAAAAGAACTGTTTAAAGTCCAGATTTGCTCGTATGTACCTGTTTTAGCATTAATTTTAGGGTCATAATCAGGGTTTGGTATTAAATTACCATCTACATCTTGAATTTCCTTAAAATTAGTATCAATTATGTATGGATTTATCTTTTGTGCTTGATTTAAATTAACTGTTGGGTCTCAACTATGCAATTTAAATTCAATTTCATCAAAAACTGTATTTACTTTTGCTGATTTAAACAAGTCTTCAGTAATGGTGTAAATTTTAAAATTATCTCTATTAATTTCACCATTCTCTTCTCTATGATATACCTTAACTTGTATCTTTAATTTCTTATCATTGGGTAAAACATTATATGTAAAACCTGTTAATGAAACTGGTATTACTTTATCATTGATAAGCAATTCTTCATTTCTTTTAACACTTAATGGTAGGTTTATAACTGCTTGTGAGAAAAATGTTATTGATGGTTGTTCTAACTGTGAAATTTGATATTGATCTGATGGTTTTTCACCACCTGAAACTTGATCATCACTTTTAGGTGCAAGAACATTCAGTGAAAATATCTTTTGTAATGATGTTTCATTATTCACTATTTTTGGTACATTAATAGTTAATCTTTCTCATCAATTGGTATCATAGTATGAGTAATTAGGTACTAAATGAACTCTTACACCACTTTCATTATTGTAATAATTGTATTTAACAATAACTTCTGGTTCCTTCTGGAACTTGAATTCAAAATTTGCTGTTCCAAAAGTCTCTTTTAGAATTTCATATATCTTTAATTGATTAACATTTTTACCAAAATTAGAAACATAATCAACAAATGCATCATAATCTACCTGAAAGTATCATTCATTATTGATTTTATTAAGTCCCCTTGCATTAAAGAATTGATTAAATGCATATTCTTTCATATCTGCTTCATCAATGTAGTTTATTGTTGTAGTGAATTCTAAGTTTCTAAGGTTTCTTTCTCTTGCACTAGGTGTAATTCATAAACTATTAGGCAAGGGTCTTTCCACCTTCATTGTTATAGGGTTATTAGATTGCACTAAATATTGATTTTGTTTATGTCTGTATGCTGTTTTTAGATCATTGTATAAGTTTAATTTGTAGAAACTATTAAGCATAGCATCTTTTAAATCATGTACTTCATCATTTTGAAGAAAACTAAAATTTTCAGATCCATCAGAAGTAATTATTAATCCACCTGATGGGTAAAAAGGTCTTATAGAAGTTCAAAACTCATTATTTTGAATGGTAATTGTTGCATTTTCTGGTGTGTTATTTCTGCTTCAATCAGGGTTTGTTTGCTTTGAAAATAACTTTCATTGATTATTTGCGGAATTTTGTTTATAACTATATGTTAGGTATTTTGGTATATATGATGAAGTAAATTTGTTGTTTGTCTCATTGAAATTTACACCAAATACTGTTGCTCTGATTTGTTCTGATCTTATTTTTTCAGATAATTCTGGAATATTACTTAAATTTAATGCTTTTTTAGGTTTATTATTAGCAACATTGAAAATGTCTTGGTTAGAAACATCATAAAACTTTAAGTTTCCTTTGAAATTAAGTCAAAAACTATCAAAAGATAATACTTCTACATTATCATTCAATAATGAATATATTTTGTCTCTTTCTTCATCTAAATCAAAATACCTTGGATTTACAAAGTCAATCTCATTACCTGTGTTAATGTATGGTGTAGCATCTGTATTTTCAGTTGAAATGTGATTTTCATTAATTAACTTATATTCATTTTCTCTTGGCCCTAAAATAACATTTTCAGGAAAAGCATCATGAAACATTTTTAACAAACTATCATAAGTAAAATCTTTTGTAAATTCTATATCATCAGGTGTTTCAGGACTAAATGTATCAGTTGGAACATATGAAATTGTACTGATAGCTGTTATTATAGGAATTTGTAATAATGAAGTTAAAATTAACTTTTTATTTTTCATTTTTACTCCTTAAAATTAGTAAATTTCTTTTATTTTTAAATAAAAAACTACTTGCATAGTTTCTTATTTTCTTATCTTTTAAAAACACTTTCCTTGGATATTTTTAGGATTATCCTTAAATTCTCTATATCAGCAATCTAATAATTCCTTTTCAATAGCAAATCTAAGTGAGTTTTTGATTTCATCAAAATTTTCAAAGAGTGTATAAATTGCTTCATCAATACCATCAGTAATTACACAAACTGCTAAATAGTTATTTTTAAGTGTTTCATCTGTGTATTCTTTGAATAATGTGTTTTTATATTCTAATAACTCAGAACTTTTACCTTTTCTTTTGATATCTTTATCAATTAAGTTTCAGATAGTTTCCTTATATTCTGGTTTTGTGAATGCAATATATTTGCTAGTTTTGCTATGGAATAATTTATTGTAAAAATTGACTATTCTCACTTTTTTAAGTTTTTTGAGTGGCGTACATAAAGTTTTACAAACTATTGCTAAATTTTTATGTGTTAAATTCACTTTTTGTGTATTCAATAATCAATATACAGTATCAAAAACAACTTTATTATGTTTTCTAGCATACTTCATTGTTTGATAAATATTATGTTTTCTATGATTACAACATGGAATTTGCTGGTTTTTAATTCATGTTTCAGCATCTTTTTTTTAAACTTGTTTTACTCATTTTTTTCTCTCTAATATGCTAATAATGTAATCTTCAGTACTTTCATTGAGTTTCTCTTTAAATAATTCATCTAATTTTTTTGAATTAATAATCTCAATTTTGTTTCTTGAATCATTAATTGAAAGAAAATCATTTGTAGAAAGATCTTTAATTTCACTAACTAAGTAAATATATTCACTTTCTAAACCGTTTTCTTTTAGATCAATATTTATTAAACTTTGTAATTCATCAAATCTAAATACTCTCTCTGAAATATCTTGTGCTTTGCTTTCTAAATAAGCAAGTTTTCAATCATCATCTTGTTTTTTCAAAAATATTGAATGTTTTCAGATTTCTTGATAAATTTCCCTTAACTTTTCAGGGTTATTTATAGAAGGCCATAATAAATTTGCAATGTTTTCATTTGAATAACCTTTAAAATTGCTTTTAAAGAAACTTAAAACATTGAGTAATAATTTTCTATCACTTGTATCAATATTGTTCTCTATTGCTTCAAAAACAGCATTTTCATTCATATTTATTTTGAAATGTTTTATAAAGTATTTTAGTTCATCTTTTAATTCTTTTTCTAATTCCATATTTACTCCTTGAACTGATTTTTAATCAGTTTCACTTTCATCATAAAAATCATCTTCAAATTCTATAAGTTCTTTAACATCTGATAAAACTTTTTCAACTACTTCTTTTGCAAAAGGATCGCTATTTACTCCCTTTTTAATAAAGTAATAACCTAGTTTTATATCATCATACGTATAAATATGTGAGACTTGTTCTTTGTTAATTTTTGTAATTCTTGGTTCTCCATATGTTGAATGATATATTTGATTAATTTGATAAACATCATATTCACCATTATTAAGCATTTTTCCTTGCATTTCAATAAAACACATTCTTTTTGCTAGATATGCTTTTTCAACCTGCAATGTTTCTTTTTTAACTGATCTTGTGTACCCATATCTACTATCATAATATTTGGTATCTTTTGTTAAAAGGTGTTCTAAAAGTTTAAATCTATTTATTTCAAAATCTGCTCTATCAGGTGAGTAATCAGTTTTAATTCAATCACCATTTTTGTTCTTTAAATGATAATAGTTAGTTTCTCTATCTAATGAAAAGTATCATTCACCTGTTTTAATTTTGTTTTGATAATAAATATGATCTACTTTTTTATCATAAGGTAAGTTTTCAACTCTTTCACCATTTACTAATCTCAAACTGTAAAAAAATGTTTCTGAATTCATTCATTCTCCTTTTAAAATATTTAAACTAAATATTTCTGATTACTTTAATTAAGTTTTCTTTAAATGAAACTAGGAAACTTAAAAATTCCTGATTTTTAGAATATAAAGATAAATTAGATTCAAACATTGCTATTTCCTTGTTATATTCTGTTAATAATTCATCTTTCAACTCTGAATCAGATAACTTTTTAAATAAAGCTGTTATTTCAAATTTAAGAGACTTAGTGTATTTCTCTATAATTGTGAAATCTTTAAAGAATAAGTCTTTTTCTAAATTGTTGTAATTTGCTTTAATCTGGTAGTGTTTCTTTTCAGTTAAAAGCATTAAACATTCACCTGTTTTAGCATTTGAAATGAATTTTAGATCTTGATCTGTTAAAGTTTGGTTGGTTTCATATAATGCTTTAATTGAATCAATATCAAGTTGCTTACAGTTAAAGAAAAATGAGTATTGAATATTTCCAAGTATTTTTGCTGCATTTTGTGAAATATCATTTACATTTTGAGTTGCTAAAACAATAGAACCATTATATTTACGAATTGTTTTGGTTGTATCAATAATAAACTCTCTAATTACTGGTGTGTTATCTTTTAAAGCAAAGTGTGCTTCATCAATAAAAAGAATTGTCTTATTTTTTGAATTATTGATTGAGTTCATATAAATTTTTGTGTTAATGATATTCAATAGTAAATAAATTTGTGCTTGTGCTGAACCTTGATTTTGTTGTGCTAGCAGTTTTTTAACATTAAATACAATAAACTTGTTGTCTAAATTGATGTTTGATGGTTTATTAAAGATGTTTTTATTAGAAATTTGTTCTTGGAAAAAGAATTTAAACTCTTTAACAAGTTTAATTAATGGTTTTTGGTAAATTTCTTTCTCTAATTCATTATTGAATTGAGTGTTTTCTAGTTCTTTAATAAAGTCATCAATAATAGGTCAATTTTTCTGTCTTTTAAGATCTTTAATTGTTTTTTGGTGATAAAAATTTCATTTAATATAAAGAGTTTTTAAAGCAGTTTTGATTAGAATTTTCTCTGTATTAGAAATGCTTTCAAAAAGAATTTGGAATCATTTTGAAACAAAGTCAATGTGATTATCAATTATGTTAAATACAGTGGTATTATCACTATTTACTTTGTTTATTTGGATTTCAAGTGGATTAATAATTGTTTTAGAGTCATTTTTTATATCAATATATTGACCTGAAATATTTTTGCATAAATCAACATATTCATCTTGTGGATCAATGATGATAATTTGTGATTTTGCATAATGCATATAATTTAAAAGTTTCATACTGAAAGTGGATTTACCACTACCTGATGTTCCAATAATAATTGCATTACTATTTCTCCTGTACCCATCTCTATGGAATAGATCAAAGAACACTGGGGAACCATCATTCTTTTGAGTTCCTAAAATAAAGTTATTATGATCATTCAATAATTCTAAATTTCAAGGTCAACCAAAAGCAATTAATTCTGGTAATGCTTGAATTGAGGTGTTTAAGAAATCTGTTGGTGGAATTTGTGATTGATTTCAACATTTAAACTGTTCGAAATTAAATTTTCCCAACTTAATGTTTTCTTTTTTAGCATTTGATTCATTTACTTTTTCGATTTCATTTAAATCATTTTCTTTTAATGCTGTATTTAATAGATAAACTCCAACATCTAATAGTGGTTTTGTTTGGTTTTTAACAATGTTTTCAGTCAATTGATTAAAAATTTCATACTCATACTGGTTTTTCTTATCTCTTAAAAAGTGTTGTGTTTTTTCATAAGCTTGTGCTCCAATTTTTCTGTTGGAACTTTCAAGAAGTTTCTCTGCAACAGTTTGTGATAAAGGACTAATACTGATAAAAACATTTGAATCACTATCATAAATAGTATTAAGTCAACCATTATCTACTTCATAATCAAATTCTTTTATTCCTTGCATAGAGTGGTATTTATCATTTACCTTAAAGTTATTTGAAGAAAACTCAATAGAGTTTATGTCTAATATTTCTCTAATATTTACTCTATCTGTTCTTGCATTTAATGTTTTTAATTCAATTTCTGGTTGTGATTTATCAAGATCATAGAAATTACTATAAAAAAGCAATGTTTGAATTTGATCTTGCTCTTCAATTAAGAAATTAACATTCTCAAAAGCAGTTTTAACATTTTGGGTGTTTTCAATTAATGCAGTTTCACTTTCACCATAAACTAAAATGTAATAGACTTGGTATTTTTGGTTTTCAAACAACTCTAAATCACTTTTTAAAGCATTTAAATAAATTTGTGATTTCTTGTCTTTAAATTTTTTAAGTGCTTCATCAGCATAGAATATATTTTCCTTAAAATCATTTTTACTGTTAATTTTAATGATGTTAATTGGTGTTTTGATAGTACTAATTCCTTTTGTTAGTTCTTCTAAAAGTTGTTCTTGGTTGTATTTATCATATTTAAAAATGGAATTACCATGCAACTTCAATAATCTTGCATAAAATTCTTTATTTTTGCTTAGTTTGTTTGTAGCAAGAACTCCATCATTATCTATTTCAGTGAATACCATTAAGTCATTTATCTCATCATCTTTAAATTTCTTTTTAGATGATTCATACTTAATTCAAATTCAAAGCATTTGATAAACCTTATATGATGTATCTTTAACTGTTAAAAATAACGACATAATCAGTGGTATAAACATTACTGAAATTAATACTCTATATGCAATATTTAAATGTGGGAAACCAAAGAAACAAATTATAAAGTCAGATAAAGCAAAAATCAGAAATACAATCATATCAAACCAAGACATATTTCTAAAAATTTTGAATTGGTTTCTTTTTAGTGGTTTTGCTTGTAGCATCTATTTCACCTTATCTCCTTCTTGCAACTTGTTAAATATCTTAATAAATCAAGGTTTAAGAGCATTGTTAATTGCTTGTTCTGCTGTTTTTTCCTTACTCATAGTGTTTTTAGCATTTCTAGCACTTGTTTTTGCTCTTACACCTAAATCATTATTTCTTTTTAATGTGTTTTTTTCATAGCTAATTGTTTTGTTAGCTTCAGCTTTGGTTTCTTTTGTATTTGCTGTGTTATTTGCTGTTTTGTTCTTGTTGCGTCTTAGTCTGATTGATGATTCAGCAAACTGATCTAGATTAAAGAAATACATTAATCTGGTTATCATACCATTAATTCCATAAGTCATACCTAAGATGATTGCAATTGATAAAATTGATGTAGTTCATTCACCAGAAAGTGCTGTTGAATTATCACCTAAAATCTCATCAATCAATGATGGTACTTGTTCAAAAGTAGTTTGAAGCAACATAATGTATAAGAGAAGACAAATTAATATAATGAAAATACTTAATACACTCTCTGTGAATTTAGCAAATCATTTCTTTAATGTTTCTCCTGCATCATTAGTCCCTTGTGTTATAGCAACTGGTAATCATAAGAAATAAACAAATTCATAAGCAATTGCTTTGATAACACGTATAAAAAGTCCAAAGATCACAACTACAATTGCAAAAATTGCAATTGCAAGTTTGATGATAAGTAAAATACCACTACCATCTATGTAAAATCATTCATTATAACTTAAAGGTTGAAATGTATTTTGCACTTGAATTCATGCTTTGTGTCCTTCTGATGTTTCAGTTCATTTTGGTTCTAATACTTTAAATATGTATTGTGATAGAGATGTATCTTGGTTAAAGATTGAATTTTTAACTAACTGATAAATAATTACAAAAAAGATCATCATTAATCACATTAATATTGGTATTCCAACTACCATTAAAAATGATAATGTCCCACGCTTTATTGATTCTTTGAATAATTGTTGGTTTTCTACATCTTTTCTTGCTTGTATAAATCTATAAAAGACTATACCAACTACAAAGAAAAGACATATCAGTGCAATACCAAAGAACCTTATAAAGAAACCAGTTGAGAAGTTTATTTCATAACCACCAAATAAAATGTAAATTGGTAGTTTTAAAGCAACAAATTCTAGTGTTGTGTAAATGATATGAAGAATTCAACCAGGAAGAAATACAAGTATGTATCACAATCCTGAGAAAATCGCATAACCAATGGAATTAATTAGTCAGGCAAACACTTTTTATACCTAAAATAAGATGTTTTGTTAAATTACTTACAATGCTTTTGGAGTGTAATCTGCTAAAATTGATCAATTGTTAGATTGCATTACTATAAAGAATATTAGTGAAAAGAAAAGAGCCATTATTCCACCAATATATCAATAAAGTTTTTTGATTTCCATTTTATAATTTTCTGGATCTGTTTTGGATATTCTCATAAATTTTTTAGCCAATAAAACAGCACCAGAAAGAATAAATACCACTAATGCAATAATTACAGGTATTGTAATTGCAGAAAGTAAGGACTTAAACCCACCTGAAACAGATGATGAAATAGAAGAAGCAAGATTATCATTTACTGCAGAAGCACTTGCTGAAACATTTTCTGCAAAAAATTGTGTTATTTTTGTTATTTCCACTCTTTATCTCCTTTAATTGTTTTGTTTTAAATTTATTTCTTGTAAGTATTTAATAATTCATAACCTTTTGTATTATGTTTTACTTTAAAGTATGGTCTGCGATTCATTGTATCTTCAAATTTCTTTATTCATTTTTTCTTTGTTATCAATAAATGTTCTTTATTGTGCTTTGATAATGCAACATAAATTCATAATGCTTCATCATAGTTGTTAGATACAAAAGAATTATTGAAATCATATGTAATTCCAAAACTAGAATTTCTGTGTTTTTCACTTAAATTTAAAAGTTTGAATACATAATTCAAAATTTCTAATAACTTTTCTGCACTATACACTCTAATATTCTTGTTTGAAAAGACATTTTTCAATGTACCATAGAATATTTGCTTAATGTTTTTAGATGCTGTATCAATTTTTGAATTAAAAATGCTTTCAATCACAATTATTAATTTTTCAACAATTTTTGTTGCTAATTCTTTACTTACATTTTGATCTAATGCATAAACTAATCTAATTCTTGCTTTTGTATCAGTTGATGAATTAGTTTCATAGTAAAAAGTAGGTAAAAAATACCTTAAAAACAACATTTCTTTATCATTTTTGTTGTTTAAATCACTTTTTGTGAAAAATTTATTGTTGTACTTCAAAAGAGTTGAAAAAATTCTATTTGCTTTTTCATCAATATCAATATTGATAAATCTTGTTGTTGTACCAGTAGAGCAAATATAACTTTTATTTTGAGAAATTGCATCTATCAATGATGAAATTTTCATTGTTTGCAGTTTCTTATCTTGTTCTATAACAGTTTTATGAAATAAACCATTCATTTTTGAAGCATGATAAGCTGATGGTTTTGAATTATGTCTTTTGTAGAAGATAAAGAAATTAGAACAATATTTATCTTGATCTCACATTCTGTAAAGCATAACTAACCACCTTTAATTCATTTTGTTTTGTTATTTTTCCAAAAAAGCAAAAGTGCTAAAAATAAAAAATAGGTATCAACCTATTTAATTTTCTATCCTCCAATTATAATCACTTCCATAATATGAGAGATTATTTTAAAAATCTTAAAATTGAATTTAACTGGGTTGTATTCTCTATTTACTAATTTCTCATTGTTTTCATCTAAATTCAAATAATAAGTTCTCTTTAATATAAAATTCTTCATTTTAGACTTTTCTAAATTTAAGAAATATTTTCTTAATTCTTTATATTTAGGATTATTTGAAAATCTCAATCTTTGCAATAATGAAATATAAATGTAAATAAAAAAACTAAGAGTTATGACAGAAACAAAACAACAAATAGTAAGAAAAGTCATTGGTAAAGTTGTTGAATCTGAAAATGAAGTTGATTCTTCTTTACTAGTTAACCCAATATAAATAAGTAACGAAAAAATTATTGATAAAAAAGCTAAAAAAATATTTCCCAAAATAGCCATTTTAATTTTAAAGACATATTTTTTTGCTTTTAAACGGATATTTTCCATAGTTATTCCTTTATTTTAAGTTTAAAAACTTTAATGAGATCAGAAATTATCATTTGTGTGAAATTAAAATTCTATTTAAAGTGATATTTTCAATTTTACTTGTTTCTGTCTATACTTATAATTTAAACACTATTTATTAAATTTAATAACATTTCCATAAACTTCCACAATTAAAGCAAACATAAAAAACCTAAAAAATATTTTGCTAATTATTCTATTTGATATAAAATAATTACGTTCATTAATAAATGAACAGAAATAAATAAAAAAATATTAAAAAAATACTTTGAATTAATTAATTTAATGTATAATAAATAAGCAATGAAACAAGTGCAACGCCCGGGTGGTGGAATGGTAGACACAAGGGACTTAAAATCCCTCGGTAGCAATACCGTGCTGGTTCAAGTCCAGTCCCGGGCACCAAAAAATGTGCGCCCTTAGCTCAGCAGGTAGAGCAAATGGCTTTTAACCATTGGGTCAGAGGTTCGAATCCTCTAGGGCGTACCATTTCAAGAAATTGACCGAATGAACTCCTTGGAGTTCTTTTTTTATTTTTATAAATTATTATGAAATATTTCACTCTTTGCTCCTTTACTATTTGGATACGAAAGCTGCATAAAAAAACAACCAACACTATTGTGTTGGCTGTCCCAAAATGCAAAGCGGAAGTTGCCACTTTGCATTTTTTTATATTATAAATTTTGAGTTTTGTCTGAGCTTTTACAACCTTTAATTATTTTAGTTTTTTGTACGTAATATCATGGATTTTGTCACTTTTTAAAATCATAAAATCCCTTAATTATAGGCGTGAATAATAAAATCCATTTCATTTTGACACCACGCATTATCTTAGGGTTACTTATTAATACTCAAAAAAATATATAAAGCATTGTGTTTTAATTTCGTTATAATCTCGAATTTTTACTCTAAAAATCTCTTATTTTATGTTTTTTGTATTCAATTTATATTTTTCTAATGGAATAAAATTAACAAAACGCATCACTTCTCCATCAAAATATCATTATTCAAAGAGTGCCTCATAAATAATATAGTTTTATACTTTTTCAATAATTAATATACTCTTAAATTAATTAATCTTTGTTGTGTTCACTTTTGATTTAATGCCTTAATTGTAGGGCTAAATGATATTTTTTTGAAACTGATGTAAGTGACAAAGTCTATGGTATTACAGATTAATGGAAGTCCGAATTTATAGCTACATTTTATAATTTATCTATTTATATATCTCGTTTCTAACTTCATTGATTAAAGATTGCGGTTTAAAGAATTCTTACAAATAGATTCTTCTTTTTCCATTATGAAACTTATAAAAAACAAAGCACAAGGTGGCAACTTGCGCTTTGCAATCGAGCACAACCAACACTATTGTGTTGGCTGTTTGATTATTATGTTTATGTAATAGTAACTTATTATTTTACATGTACAGTGCTTGTTGTAGCAAAAGTAGGATTTACTTTATATCCTAATGGTAATGTTTCATGTAAATCATTTAATGTAATTATTCTTTTTTCTGTGAATAATTGATATGGATCAACCATAAATCATTTTTCATCTGTATTTTTTATTTCCACTCAATAGTATTCTTTTTCAACACCATTGATTTCTTTTGTACCAAATACAATTTGACCGTCTACATTTCCTAATGTATTTAATACTTTAGGGAAAATTTCGTTGTAAGCTAAAATACTTGTACCGAATGTTTTGCTTTCACGTTGTCATACTTTGTTTACATAACGTCCACCTTTTACATCGATGGCTTTGTCTGTGTCCTGAATATCAGTTCTTTTAACAAGTGATGACATTAATGTTAGATTTTCAACGCTTTCATCTCTAACACCTCTTGATGAATATTTATATGAAGCAATAGTGTATGTTCTATTTAAAATTTCATCAATTGCATCATCTAATGCTTTAATTTTAGGATCTTGTAACATTTCTGCATAAGTTTTTTCAGAATTTTCTGGTTTTGCTTGATACTCTTTTACTTTTTCGTGTCTTGCTTCTTGTTTCGACTTAAGTTCTTCTAATGCTTTTATTACAGCATTGTGAACACCTTTGAATGATGTTGAATCAATGTTTTCGCTATAATCACCTAATGATAAAGTTTTTTCTAATAATGGTTTGAATGTTTCTAAGTTATTTCTTAGTTCTTTTGAAAGAAGTTCAAATTGTTTTTTATTTCCTCTTGCACGTCTTTGAATGATTTTGTCAAACTCTTCTTTATTTGTAAGGAGTTTTATAACATTGTTGTATGCTTCATAAGTTTTATAGTATGCACTATTAGCATTTACATAGTTATATTCATTGTAAATATCACCATAGTAAAGTAAACTTAAGTGTTCTGAGATAAATACATCTGGATTAACAGAGAAATCTATTTTTAATTTATTTGTAAATAATGTTGAATCTGGTTTCTTGTAATCAGTGTTGATTCTTTCTCTTTCGCCTTCATCTGGTGCTTCATTTAAAAGAGTACGGAATTCGTCATATTCTAAGAAAGCTTTATTAATGAACATCGCATTTGTCTCAGATCATTTGTCAGGTTGTGTATCTGTAGCACCATTGAAAAGATTTTCTGGAATAAATCCATTAATTGAACCTGCTGGTAATGAAAGTGATTTATCAGTTGATGTTTCATTAACATTCTTGAATTTGAATGCGCTATTAGAAATATTGAAATAATTAATTAAATTAATAAATGATTTTTTAACATTAGATGTAACGTTATCAAAGTTAATTTGTTCTTCTTTAAGTTTATTTAAATCAATTTTAGCAACTATATTTTTTAATTCTTCTTGATGAGATTGGTAATATTCTCAATCAATTGAATTGTTATCGTTAACTTTTAATCCATTTTGTTCTGGTGTTAACATTGCAATTTTAGTCATATTTGCATATACATATGCAGGTAAACCTCTTGATGCAATTCCTACTGTTGAACCAAAAGGATTAAATGTGAAGCTAAAAATTGTGCTTGTTTCTTTTGGAGATGTTTCGGTATACACTTGTCCTGGTAAATCTGTTTCTTTAAAAATATCTTTGTATTTTTCTGCTTCAGAGCTTGCACCAGGTTTGTTTGCATCAATAGCCATAATAATTGGCATTAATAAAGGAGAGTCTTCAAAGTATCATTTGATAACTTTTTGAAATTCTTCTCTAGTAATAACTTTTTTCAATGTTTCTGGATCATTGTTTGTATATGTGTAACTTTGTAATTTTTTAAGATTTGTAATTACACCTTCATTGAAAAGTGTAGTAAATTGATCAGGAACCATTTTTGCAAGTGATAAAGTATCAACTTTTGAAAGCACAAGGTTTTCTGCACCATATAGTGTTTGAATTTGTTCATTGAACAATTTATTAATTTCTAAGAATTTTTTGTATTCAGGTGTGTTTTCACCTTCTGCATTTGTTTTAGAACCTTCAAATGTGTGAATAAATTTATAAAATTTTTCTCAATTTTCATTAATTGCATCGATTGCTTTTTTAATTAAGTTAACGTGAGATTCGTTAATACCTTTAATTTTATTTTCATCAATAACAACTTTGTAATAAGGTTCATTTGATGATTCACTATATGTTCTTACTATGTTATATGGTCTGTAAACAGTTTTTGTAAAACTACTATTTGTGATTTTATATGTATCTTGGAAACCTAACTCTCAGTTATTGAATGTGAAAACCATCATTTGAGTAGTGTTTAATCTCTCAATAAAAGTTTTGAACTCTGGTTTTTCTTCAACTAATTTTTTAATTTCTTCATTTTCATCAATTCGCTTAGCATGGTTAATGTATGGATTACTTTTATCATATTTAAATGCAAATTTCATTGAATATTCATCTTTGTATAAACATGAAACTGCCATCATTGGTACAACTGCAGTTGTTGTTCCAACTAATAGAAAAGGTAAAATACGTTTCTTAAAATTTATTTTTTTCATATTTTCTATGCAAACATATCTATGTATTTTCATGACTTAAGTCCAGCATATGAAATGATTGAACCTAGTAAGAAAATAACACATGAGAATGCTAAACCTCCTATTGAATATGCTTTTGCGTATTGATATGCATCAATAATATCACTATCTAATTTAACATTATTAATATCCAATACACCTTGTAATGAACTAATGAATGCTGACAACGCAATAATTGCTATAAAAGCAAGTACTGTTAATATAACTCATGTAATAACTCTTCTTTTTATGTTTTTCATAATTCCGCCTATCCTTTAATAGCTGAACCTTGTCTACTAATAGCACCCATAATTCTTTTTCTAAAAATTAAGTAGAAAATAAATACAGGGATAATAGCAAGGATTGATGCGGCTAATTTAACGTTTTGGAATGTATTAATTGCTGAGTCGGGATCGTTTTTGTCGATTCCGGCTTTGAAAAGTCATACAGAGATAACTTCGTTATTAGTTGAGTTAATTGTTGAGATAAGAGCAGGTCATAAGTAACTATTTCATGAAGCAAGAGAAGTAAGGATAATGATTGTTAATGTTGTTGGCATAACCATTGGGAATGCAATTTTGAATAAGTATTTTGCACCACCGGCCCCATCAACAAGTGAAACTTCCTTAATTCTTCCCGGAATTGCTTCGAATGCATTTTTATACATAACAGTGTTGAAAATACTTGCTGTAAATGGGAATGCAATTGCAAGTAAGAATCCAAAGTATGTTTTGTAAAGTTTTGTTTTAATAATAACACCATATTGCCCTGAAAGAAGCGCAACTTCTGGTAACACTAGAAGAGCTAAGGCAATGAATCAAATTAAACCTTTACCTCTTCAATTTCTTAATGAGAATGCATAACCCATTAAGAAAGTAACAAATACTTTAAGTGTAACTGAGATAACAACGTTAAGCGATGTTAATAGAATTGCCGATCAGTACCCAGATGAAGCAGCACGTGAGTAAGTGTTGGCAACAACTTGACTAAAATCAACAATCTCAGTTGCTCCTTTGGTTCCACCTTCACCTTTACCGGCAAAGAATGATGAACCACTAGAGAATGATGGTAAAATTCTAAATTCTGATTTCAATAATGCAGCTTCGGTATCGTTCATTAACGAAATTGAAATCATGTAGAAGAATGGGAATAAAATAATTGCTCCAAAGAATGATAAAACGATAATTTTAAGTGCTGTTGAAGCAAAAACACTAGCTGGGGATGATTCTTTAACTTGGGATGCTGAAATTTCTTGGTTCTTACGAAGCTTTCTTTGCAGCAAGCGCTTTTGTAGCTTTAACTTTAACTCAAACATTTCTTTCTCCTAAATTGTTTAATGTAAGTTGCGCCATGAAGAATCCCCCACGAACAACTGATGAGAATGTAACCCCAATAATAAATAGCGAAATTGATGCTGCACCTGATTTATTTGTTTCACCAATAGATGTTACGTAGTACACGTAAAGCATCAATGAGCTACCCCCATTGTTAATTGCATTTTTTGGTTTGTTTTCAAATAATGCAAGTGGGAAAACTTTAAGTCCCCCGATAATTCCTAATGTTATAAGGAAGTTAATTGTACTTTTGATTGATGGTAATGTAATTGTGAAGAATTGTTTAATTTCTCCTGTACCATCAATAGAAGCTGAACGATATAAGTTCTTATCCACTCCAAGCATAGCTGTTGTGAAGATAAGAATGTTGAATGCAAGTCCTGATCAAATACCGTTAACGATCATAGCAACCAAAGCATTGAATGTATATGGTGATCCACTTGAAAGTCATGGAGTATTTGTTCCTAAAACTTGGTTAAGTAAACCAAATGGACTAAATAATTGAATGAATGCAAGAGAAACCGCAACAGCGTTAGTGATGTAAGGCATGAAAAACACTGTTTGTCAGTAACCCTTGGCTAATTTGTTATATAACTTAGCAATAATAGATGAAATCACAAGTGAAATCATCATTACGAAAGGAAGTACGAACAATCCGTAAATAAATGAGTTACGTACCCCAACAGCGAAACTCGGATCAGCAAAAATACTTGCGTAATTTTGTAATGTAAATGTCCCTGTCGCTTTAGATGTGAATGAATCTATAATATTTGTCACCATTGGAATAATAGTGAACATTGTTAATAATATAATACCTGGTAAAAGTAATAATAATGGTACTCAAACCGGTGTTCTGTTATCTAATATTGTATGTGATAAAGTAGCTTTTCGGCTAGACTGTTTCTTGACAGATCATCCGAATAAAAATGGGATATGTTTTTGAATAAATATATGTAATTTATTCTTATTGAATATCATATTCTAGTCTTTCTTCGGTTACAGCATCAAAAATGTGTAATTTCTTAATTGGTACATCAAAGTAAATATCGTCACCGATTGCAAAATCGAAATTGTTGTCAAGTAAGAAGTTAATTCTTCCGATACCTTGAACATCAACAACTAATTTACTTTCTTTTCCGAAGTTTTCTTGTACTACTACTTTACCAGCAAACATATGATCATCTTCTGGTTTTGCTTTGATAATGAAATCTTCTGAACGTACTCCAATGTTTAATGATAATGTATCTTTACCTGCTAATTTAACAGCCGGAAGAACTACATTACCCATTGTTAATACACCATCTTTGTATTCTGAAGGGAATAATCCCATTTCAGGCATACCTAAGAAACGAGCAACGAATTGGTTTTTAGGTTTATTATAAAGTTCAAGTGGTGTTCCTAATTGTTGAACTTTTGCTGTAGACATACATACAACAATATCTGAAATTGACATAGCTTCTTCTTGGTCGTGTGTAACGAATACAGTTGTAATACCTAGTGATTGTTGAATTTCTCTAATTCATTGACGTGTAGAAATACGTAATTTAGCATCAAGGTTTGAAAGAGGTTCATCCATTAATAAGATTTCTGGTTTCTTAACAATAGCACGTGCAATAGAAACACGTTGTTGTTGTCCCCCTGATAAACGAGTTGGTTTCTTTTGTAAAATATGAACAATTTCTACACGGTTAGCAACTTCCATAACTTCATTGTGGATTGCTTTTTTAAGTGAAATATCATGAGAAGCGAATTCTTTGATTTGTTCTTTTTCATTTTCAGATAAGAAATCAATTTTCCCTTCATTTTCTTTTAATTGTTCTTTTAAGTTGTATTTAACTTCTAACTCATGAACTAAATCGTAGAAGATTTTTTCTGCAGTTAATGGTAATGTTTTTGTATGTTTTAAAACAAGATTATATTCTTCATCAGAAGCTAATGTTTGTTTAAATAATGCTTTTTGTTCTTTGTAGATTGCTTTTTTCTCTGCTTGAAGTTTTGCATATTTTTCTACAATTTCAGCATGTTTATATACATACTTGTAACGTGTAAGAAGTTTTAAGATTTTTTCTTCTAATTTAACAATAGTAGTTCTATCTTTTAAAACAAGATTTGAAAAATCAATTTGCATTAATTTTGCTGTTGCGTTTTGTAATTCTTGAATTCTTGCTTCGTATTCTGCAGAATCATTTGTTGGGATGTATCTTAAGTTTAAGTTTGCCTTGATGTCTTTTAATTCTTCAGACTCAATTAAAGGCATTGGCAATAAGTTATTCATTTCATCTTGTTCATACTTATCTTTAATTTCACGTAATTTCATTTTTGAATCTTCTTTGATTTTTTTGTTTGTTTTAATTACGTTTTTACTTAATAAAGATATTTCTGAACTTTCGTGAACAGTTGATAATTTGTATTCTGTATGTGCTTTTTCGTAGTTTTCAACTAATCTAGCATATATTCCTTCTAATTTGTGTTGAAGTTCAGTTGAGATTACGTATCATTCATTGTACGCATCTCTTAATTTTTGAATTTCATCATTAGTAGCACCGAATTTCTTTAAGTAGATAATACGGATTTCATTACGAGCTTTTTCTCTATTTAAGAAGAATTTATTTTGTCAGTTAGCATCATTTTTAAGAGGGAATGCAATGTTTGCATAAACACTCATGTGTGGGTATAATGCATAGTTTTGGAAAACAAACCCAATTTTTCTCTTTTGAGGAGTAAAATCAGTAACATCTTTACCTTTGAAAAGTATTTTTCCTGATGTAACTGTTAATAAACCAGCGATAGCATTAAGTGTTGTTGTTTTTCCTGAACCAGATGGACCAAGTAATGTAACAAGTTTTCCTTCTGGAATTTTGAAACTAACATTATCAACAGCTAATGTTTCACCAAAGTCTATATTTAAATTCTTTAATTCAATCGCAGGAATCGAATCGACATCAATAGATTTAAATTCTTGAACATATCTCTTAATTGAAGTTGTTTTATCATCATCAATAGAAATTGTTGCCTTACGAATTGAACGAACTAAATTTTTGAGTAATTTCATTAGTTCCTTTCTTTTCCTTTCTAAAATTAAATTAATTAATTATATTAATTAATGTTTCTATTATATCAAATTCGCAAAATGTCTTTATTTCTTTTAAATTTAATGCTTAAATTTATGCAAATTTGAGGTCAAAATGTGGAAATTAGTTATATTTTGTTTATTTTAAAGTGATTTATCAATAATTTCGATAAATGGATCAAATGAGTTGTTTGGTTTAATTCTGTAAATGTAGAATGTTAGTTTGTTTGGATTATTAAAGTAATGTCAGAAACCATTTTTTCTTTCTCTTGCTTCTTGCATTGCATGAGCAATAGGTCTATAAAGAAGATTTGCATATGTATTTTTTTCGTTAATTGTATCTTTTCATGTTCCTTCAGCAAGCGGTAATGTATAACCTGCTCTAACAATTTCTGTGTTGTATGAGAATTGATAATCATCTCCAAAGAATGCATCACCAACATATCTACCAAACGCATCTCTATTGCTTGATAAAATTCTTATATTTCTACCATAAGCTTGGTCGAATTTTTCAGCGAAATGAGTTGATAATAAAGCGAATCCATATTCAAATGGTGATGATGATTGTGAACCTGTACTGTCTCCAACAGCTTTTTCTGGTGTATCAATACCCGAAAGTCTAATTTTATATATTCCATTTTCCTTAATACCAATTGATGGAACTTCTTCCAATGCTTTTACTTCAAAAGTATCTCCATCACTTACACTTAATATTGTTGCATTAAATGATTTACCTCTAACTTGTGGGTCTGCTCAATTAATATTTACTGGTTTGAATGTATTTGATTCGAATTTAACTTCTTGATTATAAAGTTGTGGGTTAACAGGTAATGTGAAATTAATTGTTGTATCAAAGTTAGAATCCTCAAGTTGAATACCTGCAAATTCTAAATCAAATGAGAATGAATAATTAACATGTACTTGTTTTAATTCTTTTAAAATTTTGATTCTTTCAGCTTCGATTCTTGGATCTTTATTGAAGTCTCTAGGGTATGTTGTGAATGCTGGATTTATTTCATTGTTTGTTACTATATTTGGTTGAACACCATTATATTTAATTGTGAAATATTGGTCACCAATTTTAAAGATTGTTTTTGCAACTTTAGAAAATACAGTTTCAGCGTGTAACCATGAAGGTTGAGGTGCAATATATGTGTTTCCTTCCGGAATTGTATATGTAACTTCATTTATGATTGAGTCTAAAACATATTTAGTAAACTCTTCTTTAATTACCCGTTTAATTTCTCTAACTATTCTTCTGATTTTAGTTGAAGGTTTGTCATCTGTTGTTTTGTCTATTTTGTAAACAGGTAATGATTCAGGTGTCATTGTTAAAACTGGTTGAATATTATATTCATTTTCAGGGATATTAACTTCGACAACATTATAACTTGATAATTTACCTTTTATATCTTTCTCATAGGCACCAATCTCAGTTTGGAGTTTCTTAAATATCTCCTCAGATTGCGCTCTATCTTTAGTTTTTAAATTTTGATCAATTAAACTTTGAATACGTGAAGATGTTGAACTACATGAAACAGCAACGATTGGAAGTGTAGTTGTAGCTGATAAAGTCAAAATTAATTTAAAGTACTTTTTCATAAGTTTAATTCCTTTCTTTAAGTGAATAGAAGTAGAATGTAAAAATATAATTCAGCGTTAGCTAAATTATATTTTGCTTATTATTTTACGTTTTTAGTTGTTGAAATTATTAAATTTTGATTGTAGCGATGAAATCAGTGAATGATGTTGTTTCACCTGTTTTGTTTGTAACTGAGTTTTGAAGTTTATCAAAAGCAGAAACAACTGAGTTTCTAAATGCGTCAGCATGTAATGAACCTGGTTCTTCAAAAATTACGTATTTTGAATTATCTTTATCTTCTGGGTTAGATGCTTTTGCAAATAAGTTAAATGCAGATACTAAGTATTTGTTTTTAGCGTTCTTTTTAAGGAATGTTGTATCGTTTCAGAATCCTTCATATGGAAGAATGTAACCCATTTGACTTTGTAAGTAGTTACGTGGTGTTAATCCTTCATCTGCTTTGTCTTTATCATCTAATTTAAGATCAGCATATACTTTATTTGATGTCATAAGTCATTTAATGAATGCACGTAATGCGTCATCGCTTTCATCATTTGCGTGAACACCGATGAATGATGGTCCTTGTCCATAAATAACATTTTTAGGATCTGATGGTTTAAATTTACCTGGAGCATCTCAAGCGAATAATTCGTCTTCTTGTAATGTAGATGTTGTTCCAAGAATTGAAGCTTCAATTCCGGCAGCTTTTAATTTATCAATTGCACTTGAATCAAAGTTTCCGTTAGCAATACCATTTTGAATTACAAGAGCCATGAATTGGTCATCTGAAGTAGATTTTTTAATTAATCCCGCGTAAATACCTGCTTCTTTTGCTTTTGCAATTAAAGCTGTTTTTTCTTCCTCTGTTAATGCTTTTATGTTAAATGTAACAATTAAAGTTTTACTATCTGTAATTTCTTGTCCTGGAATTTTTCCTACAACAGTATCGAATTCTTGTTTAGATTCATCATTTACAAAGTATCAATCGTATTTTCCGCCGTTAACATTAGGTGCTAAAATTTTATTATCTCTCTTACCAATTGTGTAGTCATCGCCTTTTTTACCAAGCTTTGCAACACCATCATAGTTATCGTTTACAGCTTGGTTCCCAGAAGTAAGTGAGTATTTCTTATCATTAACTGAGTATGATAATGAAACTTGTGATTTAGATCCTTTAACAAAGTTGTGTGTGTATCCTGCTGTAGAACCAATTGAGAATGCATATTTGTGGTTCTTTTGGTTTGTTGATGAGAAAACACCACCTGGGTTTAACATTACCCCACCATTTTGAATTGCTGGGACTAATGCATCAAAGAATTCTCTTGCTTTTGCATTTGATTGAGAACTTGTATTGTGAATAACATCGTATGAAATTGTGATTTTTCCTTCAGCTCTGTTAACTGATTCGATCATATTTCTTGATGCTAACTCTTCATCACCATTGTATTCTGCTAATAACATTGAGTAAAGAGCTTGGTTGAATACAGCAGCTGCATCATCAACCCCAAAAATATGTAAGTCAGATGAACCACTTGATGAGTTTACGAATAATGATTGTGCTGCTTGAGCAAAATCAAAAATTGCACCATATGATTCAAATAATGATTTAGAAATTGTTGAGTATTTTTCTTTGAATTTATCAACAATTCCTTTTGCACCAGAAACTGGTTCACCTCAAATTTTAACAACTTCAGTTCTATCTGTTTGACCTGTAGTTTTTAATTTGTTATATTCATCTTGGAAATCTGCATCAACAGTCATTCCATTGCTTACAAATGTTTCTAAAACATATGAAAGAACTGGTGAGTTAATAGCCATGATTACTGTAGATTTGAAAGCTGGTAAAACTCATGTTGAAATTTTATCAATACCTTCTGTTTGAGCGTTTGGTTTGGCAAATTTAATAGCCATAGATGTAACGTCTGTGTTAAGTGATGGCACATCACTGTTAAAGCTTACTAACATGTTGTTTGCAGCTAATTTAGCAGCTACACCTGTATAGTTAAGTGTTGCGTTTAAGAAATCATCTTTTTGTGATGTTCCTAATGCTTTAGAAATGTTTTCAGCACCAGTAGCATATCCTGAACCTAAACCTTTGTATTCAACTGGTTTGGCAACATTGATATCGAAAGCTGTTTCACCTTCTCTTGCTGCTTCATTTTTAATTAAGTTGTTGTAAACATCCATTAATTTTTTAAGTCCATCAGCTTGTCTTGAACCATCTGAGAATGTTGCACCAATAACAATTTTGTCTGACGCGTTTTGATCATAACGTTTTTCTAAAATAGTTTTATTTGTTGTTGGAGCACTTGCGTTATCAATTCTATCTGCTTCAGTTGTACCGAAGAATAAATCTGATCCTGGAGTTACTGGTTCAGTTGTTCCAGGAGTTGGATCAGTTGTTCCAGGAGTTCCTGGTGTTGTTCCGGGGTTTTCTGGATTAGTTGGTTTTTCTTGTGTTTCTGTAGTTGAACATCCAGCTGATGCCGCTAATAATGATGCAGCACCTAAAACTGATGTTGAACCTAATAATAATTTTTTTAATTTAATATTCATATTAAATATTTCTCCTTATTTTTGAATAAGTTTAATTTAAAGAAACCAAAACAATATTTAAATTAATACATAGGCCTATGTAGTGTTATATATGTTGCAACAAAAACTAAAAGAGTTTTGTTTCTTTTGATTTCTTATATTAATTATATTAATATTTTTTTAATATGCATTTGAATTGTATATATTTCCACATTTATGGAAATTTTTACCACAATATTTATTTTTAAATATTGTGTAACGGTAGAAATGCTGAAATTGTATAAAAAAATGAGAACCGTAGTTCTCAAATATTATTATCTGATTAATTCAACTTCATATAAACTTTGAACTGTTTTTGACATTTTTTCAATTGTTTTAATTTCTTTTGTAAATTCTTCTTCATTGATGAAGTTTGTGTAATCTAGTTTTGTTGATCATCTTTCTAAAACAAGAATCTTATCAGGAGCTTCTAAAGCATATTCAAATGATAGGTTTTCCTCTTTCATTCTTGCTTTCTTTGTAAAAATATATAAATAATCAATAAACCCTTTTAATTTTTCTGGGTTAATAGTATATCTTGTAGCTTTAGCAAAAATCATTATATCTCCTTTGTTATTTCTTAATTCTTGCAAAGAGCATAAACTCTTTTTCCTGATTAATGTTATCAAATTTAACAAAATCATTAATTAAATCAAAGGTTAAATGTGGAATTCCCAGTTTTTGTTTCACATCTTGCATTTTCTCTGGCAATACAACACTTAAGTATGTTGCAACTGCATAAATACCGCTTAATAATCTAGATAAAACTAATTCTAATCTTTCTAAATCTTCTTTTAATGTTCATGGTTGTGTTAAATCAATATATTTATTTAACTCACTAGATAAATTAATTGCAACTTTAAGCGCTTTATCAATTTCAATATTATCAAAATGCTCTTTGTATTGTGATAATGAGTTGGATATTTTTAATTCAATATCTTTATCAACATCATAGTTTGATTCTTTTCATTTTAATGGTCCATCAAAACTATTTGATTTCATTTTTAAAGTTCTTGAAACTAAGTTACCAAAGTTATTAATTAAATCAGCATTAATTGTATCAATAAATCTATCTTCATCATAAATACCATCTTCACCTAATGTAATTTGTGAGGCAAAGTAATATTTAATCATTTCTTTGTGGTATCTTGATAATAAATCATATGGATCAACAACATTATTTTTAGATTTAGACATCTTACCAGTTGGAGTAACTATTCAACCATGTGATTGGATTCTTGTTGGTTGTTTAATATTTAATGCTTTTAAGAAAATTGGTCAATATATCATGTGGAAACGTGCAATTTCTTTTCCGATTAAGTGAACAACTTCAGCATTTTCATTTTCTCAATATTTTACAAAGTCTGCTGCATGTTGTCAATTGATATCAAAACCTAAAGCTGTAATGTAATTGCATAAGGCATCAAGTCAAACATAAATTGTGTGTTTTACATCTTCTGTTATTCTGATACCTCAATCAATATTAGTACGTGTCACACATAAATCTTCTAGCCCTTTGAGCAAGAAGTTTTGTTTCATTTCGTTAACAATTTTGTTTGGTTCTAAAAATTTAGAATGTGCATCAATATATTCTAATAATCAATTTGCAAACTCATTCATTTTAAAGAAGTAAGCTTCTTCTTTTACAGTTACTAGTTCATGATGAGATGTTGGATGAACTCATTTACCATCAAGCTTTAAAGCCTGTGTTTCAGTTAAATATTCTTCATCTGAAACAGAGTATAAACCTGTGTATTCCCCTTTGTATATAAAACCTTTTTCTAAAAAGTAAGTAAAGATATTTTGAATTGTTTCTTTATGCTTTGGAGAACTTGTTCTTGAAAAGTAATCATATTCAATACCAAAATCCACTCACATTTGTTTGTATTTTTCAACTAAGCCATCAACGAATGTTTTAGGATCAACTCCTGCTTGTTCTGCTTTTTGTTGGATTTTAAGACCATGTTCATCACTACCTGTAAGCATTTTTACATCATAACCGTCTAATTTTTTATAGTTAGCGATAACTCAAGCTAATGTTGTAGTGTACAAGTGACCAATGTGTAGATTTCCACTAGCATAATAAATTGGTGTAGTAATATAAAAAGTCTTTGACTTTGACATAATAACTCCCTCTATACTTTTTTAGGTTTATATAATTCTTTAATTTCTGGCAAATATGAATGATCATTCTTGTTTTCATTATCATGCAAGTATAAGTTGTTCAAAAAATGAACTCCTCATCCAGTTTGATAACGCGCTTCAATTAATGCAAACTTAGGTTTGTCATCAATTCTTGGAATAATAAATTGAATTCTTTTTGGTTCAAATTTGTGCTTACGCATAATTTCGAAACAGTCAACTATTCTTTCGACTGGTAAAACCAAAGATAAGAATCCTTTTTGTTCAATTAATTTTGAACAACCTTCAATTAATTGTTCTAAATTTAAGTGAATTTCATGAGTAGCAATAAGTTTCTCTTGTGAAATATTCTTTTTAATTTTACTTTTATCGTATGGATAAAATGGTGGATTGCAAAAAATAATTTGGTATTTTTTAACTTGTTTTTTTATTTGTTGTTTGTAAAAATCATTAAAGTCTTGATTAATAACATTAATTTGATCTTGCATATTGTTTAATTCAATATTTTTTGCAGCTAATTCTGCTGCTTTTGTTTGAATCTCAACAGCATCAATTTGTAATTTTGGATTACGTGAGGCAACAAAAACTGCAAGAGCAGCATTGTTTGTACCTATTTCCAAGGCACGAGTGATTTTTTTATTCAAGTAAATAAAATTACCTAAAAGAATTGTATCTACTGAATAGTTGAACATTGATTTATCTTGATAAATATATAAATCTGAATCAAAACCTAAACTATTTTTGACTAAACCTGTTTTTTTAGAATTATTTTCTTTTTGCATTTTTAGCGTTTTTTCTTTCTTGTGCATCTTGATTCTTTTTGTTTACGAAATCATCATATAAATCTGTTAATACACAATCAACCTTACCTTCAACTAAATCAGCTCCCATGATTGTTACATCAACATAATCACCAAGTGTAAAAGTACGTTTTGGTGAAATTAACTTAGTTAAAGTTTCGTTTGGTTCATATGTACCATCTACAAGTGTTGATTTATGAATTAAACCACTTGCTTTAAAATCAAATTCAACAAAGAAACCAAAATTTAAAATACTTAAAATTTGAGCTTTGAAACTTTGACCTACTTTGTTTTTAAGATATTCAGCAAATTTTAAATCATTAACATTGCGTTCAATTTGTACTGCTTTTTGTTCACTCTTGCTATTTAAATCACCAAATATTGGTAATTCGTTTCTGAAAGCATCTAATTTAGCTAAATCTTTGTTGATAATAAAGTTTCTAATAATACGGTGAATCACTAAATCTGGATAACGGCGGATAGGACTTGTGAAGTGGCAGTAGTGTTTTGAAGCTAAACCAAAGTGTCCAATGTTATTATCAGAATAAATTGCTTTTTGCATTGAACGTAAAAACATAAGTTTAATAAAATCATCATCGCGAACTTGTTTAACTTTTTCAACAAAATCAGCAAAGATTTTGGGAGTAATTGTATTCGGATTTAAAGTGCTTGCATTAATATCAATAACACTTAAAGCATTTTTAAGGCTTGCTAATTTATCTTCATCTGGTGCTTCGTGAATACGGTATAAAACAGGAAGTTTTTGGTCGAATAAAAATTTTGCAACAGTTTCATTTGCTCTAACCATGAAGTCTTCAATTAAAACTTCAGAGAAGCCACGTTGATTAATAACGATATCTTTAACATTACCGTTTTCATCAAGTTTAATTTTCGGTTCAACAATTTCAAAATCAACATAACCTTGGTTAATTTTGTATTTATGAAGAATTTTGCTTAATTCTTCTGCTTGTAAAAGCATATCTTTAAGTTCTTTAACGCCTTCTTGATTTGGATGATCTTCATTTAATAAACCTGTTTTGTAAAACTTATCAACATTTTTGTATGTAAGTCTAAATTTACTTTCAATTATTCCTTGAAATACGTCTACTTTAACATTTTCACCTTGTGGATTGATTTCCATTTCACAAGCTAAAACAAATCTTTTTTCATTTGGGTTTAATGAACAAATTCCATTTGATAATTCAACTGGAAGCATTGGGATAACTCTGTCAACAAGATAAATACTTGTCCCTCTGCTTAAAGCTTCTTCGTTAATTAAACTTCCTTCTTTTACATAGTGCGAAACATCAGCAATATAAACTCCAAGGAAATAGTTTCCATTAGGTAATTTTTTTGCTGTGATGGCATCATCAAAATCTTTTGTATCATCACCATCAATTGTAACGATCATTCTATCTGTTAAATCAACTCTGTTTGTTTGTTCTTCTGTGTCAATTGAAACTGGAATATTATTGATTTCTGGGAGTAACTTTTCTGGGAAACCACTTGGTGCTTTGATTTTTTCTAAGTATGACTTAACAAACACCATTGGGTCAGCTTCATTTGTGATAACTCTTTCTACTTGAATCGAAATTGTATTACGTTCATAAGCAATTATTCTGGCCACAACTAAGTCATTTAATTTAGTTGGTACCACAGATGAAACTAATTTAAATTTTGATGATTTAAAGCAATTGTCAATTGGTGCAAAGTATTTTGAAACATTTTTTACTTTGATAAAACCAATAATTGTTTCATTACCTCTTGCAACAATGTTTGTAATAACACCATGTGTTAAGTCTTGTGCATCTTGATATTCCGATTTATACACATTAACTTTAACTGTATCTCCATTGATTGCACCATTAAAATTGAATGACTTTACAAAAACACTTTTCTTTGTTTTGTTTGCTTCATCAATGTCATAATCAACGAAACCAAAGTTACCTTTCATTGATACATTTAAAACACCTTCAATTGTGTCTGTTAAAACTGGTGCATAATATTCATCGCGATTATTTTTAAAGATTAAATATTCTGATTGTAATTCAGAAAGTATTTTAGTTAATTCAAAATTTTGTTTCGATGGGATACCACAACCTTTTGCGATATCTAAAAATGATCTACTTTTTGCAGATTTGATGAAATTAAATATTTTATTCTTGTCCATTATTTTCCTTTTCTAATTTTCTATATTTGTCCTGTTATTCTTAAGATTATCGAAACAATGAATAAGATGAAACCTAAAACAATCATTGATCATTTTAAAACTTTTTTAAGACCTCTTTCTTTTGAGGTTTTAAATAAATCTAAATCTCCTGAACCAACCAATGCCCCTGAAAAACCATTTGAATCTGGTGACATCATGAATGAAATTACGATTATTACGATTGAGACAATAATTAAAATTGCTGTTATCATGTTACTCCTTGCTTTGCATATAATACTTAAATGATACCACATTTATTTATAAATAAATGAGCATCCTAGATTATTAGAATTTCATAAATTTCACTTTTTCAATTCATTGTTTTTTAAAGCATATTTGAAAACAACTTCTGTTAAATGTGATTTTTATTATTTCATAAATCTGGGCTTCAATAAAAATTGATTGATTTTTAATGAAAAATTAAAAAATATTGTCTTTTTTGGAAGATTTCCATATTTTTGATTGTTATACCAATACTAAATTAATGTTTTATAATTGTAATATGAAAAAAATAAGAAAATTACTACTCACAATACCGGCTACTTCAATTGCAGCATCAGCTGCTTTTATCGCTGTAAGTTGTGGTATGACAAATGAAGAAAACATCCAAAATGTTAAACCAGGACATGTTGAAGTACATGTTCCGGAAAATGTTAATAATTTTAACCAAAACGCCTTAATGCAAGTAGAAACAGTATTTAACGAATTTGTTAAATATATTTATACTGCGGCAAATGACTGAAATAAAATTATTGAGCAAAATAACTCATTAGAAAACAAATATAATGAATTAATTTCTAATGAACAATACAAGAAAGAATCATTACTTTATACATTAAGAACTGATCATAAAAAATTCGTTCAATATTTCTCAGATGTTAAAAATAATTTCAAAGAAAATATCGAAACGAAATTAGACCATGAAAAACAAGGAACAATTATTTACAATAGCGTTTACTTAAACTCACTTCGTAATGCGTTTGAATTAATGCAAAATTTCTTTAAATCATACGGACCAGTTGTTGATTCACTAAGAGATAATAATGGCCGTATCTTAAATTCTGACATCGAAAGAAACATCGATGAGATCAATAAACTTTTCGAATACATGCGTGTTTTAGTTACAAATAACTTATCAACAAGTTTAATTGTTAACGAAACAATCGATCGTCTTAATTTAATTATTGCTAATTCAAAAGATTCAACTATCACTAACTCAGCAACTAATTTATCAAATGAACTTAAAACAACATTCAAAAAACTTCAAGATGAATATGCAAAAATTACTTCAATTCAAGAAATTAACGAAAACATTACTTGAGAAGATGTAAAAAATCCTGCCCCAAATGCACCAAGAAAAGAAATTAAAATCAAAGGTGATTCTAATGCAACATATGATCAAGTTATTGACATTGTGCACAAATACAGAATAGATTTTGGTTTAGAGTACTTAAAATTAAACAAAAATGCTACTAAATCAGAATTTAATTCGTTCTACATTATCAATGGTAAAAAATCATACTCAGAAAAAACAGGAGTTACAATCACTGATAATGAAACAGGTGAAGCAAAAGAATCTCTTATTTATAAAGATGTTTTTACAACATTTAAAAATATAGTTTCTGATGCTGCTAAGGCAAAATTAGAAAAAGAATTAGAAGATGAAAAAGCAAAACCAGATTCAACTGATAAAACAAATAATATTGCAAGAATCCAAGCAAAATTAGACGGAATTGAAAATATTAAACTTTTACAAGATCAATACACAAAACAAGGTTACCTTCCATATGACTTTAATGTTATTGAAGACTTTAAACCACAATATGACTTCAATATTAGTTCATTAAACTTTATGGACATATCAGGTGCTGATGATAAATTGGCTCGTATGGGACACATTTCTATCTATGACAAAGAGGATTTAGTAAATGTTTCAAACACCGAAGATGCACAAAACCAAAGTTTATTATCAAATAAAGTTAAAAACGATAAATACAGATACTACATTAAATATTCATTTGATGCATCAAACTTAATTGGTTCAGGTTCACAAAATGGGCCAAGTTCTCAAGTTCCTGAAAACAAATATCTTGCAGCAAACCTTTCGCTTGTAAATCCGGGCCTTTTTGCATATAACGTAAATGTTCAAAACGGTTTAATTTCATTGGTAAGAGACTATACTAAAGCATTATTCTCATTAAGAACATTTGGAATTACACAACAAAATTACAAATTCAACATCGGAAATGATAATACAAAGAGAGAAAACTGAAATATCTTAGTAAAAGATAATTCACTTCCAGAAAACTACATGTTAGATGATAATTGAAACAATTTCTTCTACTACTTATCAGATAGTTACTTTTTAGCTGAAACATTCGGTGGAAACATCTTTGATGAAACAAGTCTTAAGCACTACATTAGTGAAATATTCTCAAGTGTAGACTTCGTTTTCCCTATTCCAGATGATATTTACAACGAATTGTTTGCTCCTAAAATTGAGAAATTGAAAGCAAAACAAATTGTTGTTGATGAACAATTAAAAGAATTTGGTAAACAAAGAGAAGAAGCAATGAATGAATTAGTTGATTTCAATTCTGCAAATTCAACAAAATTTGAACTACAACAAATTATTGATTCATACAATGCTGCAATTTCAAAAGCACTTAACTCACAACCACAACCAATTGAAATTGTTGATGGAAAAATTAAACGTGATAAACTTCACTACTTAATTCAAGCCAAAATTGGTTTAATTACTTCAAAAATTACTGAAGAAGAAAATAAAATTCAAACTGCTTCTAGAACATTTAATGATTCTAAGAAAACAGAAGAAGACCAAAATACATTTAAAGAGGCACAAGAAGCATATAAAAACTTTGATGCTAATGTAAAACCAGGTTTAGAATCTCAAATCAAAGAATTAAACACTTGACTTGATGAAGTTTGAAAACCTGTTATCGATATTCAAAACAAAGCACTTGCTGCAACTGATGAAGTTTCAAAACTTAAAGAAAACCTTTTCAAAAATGTATTAATTACATTTACACAAGACAAAAGCAAATAATATATTATGAAAAAAATATTCAATTTAATACTTGCGGCAAGTTCTATTAGTTTTATACCAATGGTTGTTTCATGTTCTAATGAAACAACAAAAAATACAAAAGACCAAAACCCATTAGAAAATGCAAAATTAATTCGAGTTTTTACAGAACATAAAGATATAAAAGAATATGTTGAGAATATGAAAACCCTTATTCATGATTACAATCAAACACAACACGAGATAGTTGTTAGTGTGCTTTATTTAGTTAAACAACAAGATCCTGAAGCTATTCAAGCTGTAGAAACTTTACTACACAAAAATTCATTCATTTACAAACATTTCTTTACACCATACTCAACAAATGATCAATGAATGAATGTTTTTGAGGAAGATTTTAATGAACTAGCTAAAAAAATAGAGCATGGATTGCTTGATACATACTCCATTAATAAAGCGCTAAATAATTTTAATACTAAAATAACATCTAGATTACTAAAAGTTATTAAGGTTTTTAAAAACGTTTTTAACTTAAATAGTGATATAACCGTCAAGGAGAGACAAGAATATTTAAACGCACAATATGCAATTAAAAAATTCTATTTCAGAAGTCTTTCAGATGTTTTTAAATTAAATGCATCTCATTCAATGAAACAAGGTTTAAACGAGTATCTTCAGCAAATAGATCAATATGTTACTGATTTTTTAGATACAACACCAGAGCAAATTACATGAGATACAATAAACAATTTAGAAACTCAATTTAGTCACTTAAGAAATGAATATATGGCAAAATATAATGAACCATATTTAAAGAAAACACAAGAATTACTTAAGTTTAAATTTGAAAATTCAAAAAGTTTTTCAATGTCTAATCGTAGATTAAATGTTTCACTTGATCCACAAAGACCTTTAAGATTTGTACAAAACTTATACTTCAACTACAATGAAGCAATACAAAATAATTTACTCCCTGAATTAGCATTGGGAGAAGTTGAGAGTCTTAAAAATCAATCATACAAAGTTATGACAGAACCATATACAATTGATAACTTAAAATATTTAGCTGTTGAGGGGACTAATAAAAAGTTAGAATTTGATCTACAAACCAACTTATATAATGGAATTGGAATATCATTTAATTTCGCCAAAAGAGACTTTGTTGAAGGCACAAATACATTACAACCATGAGTTTTTGATACCGAAAATAAAGATGAAAATCATAAATATTTAAGTGATAATGAAGAATTTAAACAAAGATTTAATCAAACTCAATATCTTGTTAAAGTTAAATTGCACCAAAGTGAATTTGAAACAAGTGACTTACAACTTGTTAATACATCATCTACAAATGACTTTTGAAAAAATAATTCTGCATTATTAGTTCAATTAACCTCTCTCATAGGTGAATTGAAATTTGTCGATGAAAATCTCACACTTAAATTAGCTCAAACATACACACCAAGATTAATGAATGAAAAATTAATAATTCCATCTGGTTGAGATGCTTATTTAAATGAAAATAAAGAAATTTATACTGCATGAAACTTCCCAACACAAGTTAAAAATACTGAACTTAATTTATATATCTCAGTTACAAAAGAAGAATTTGAAAAAATACTTTCACTTCAAGAAAATAGTTCTACAAGTGAAAAACCAACACAAGTTAAAATTGAAATTATATAAACAAAAAACTGCTTTAAGCAGTTTTTTGTTTAACTCATTTTTAAAAATTTTATTTTGCTTCTCAAAACATCTTTTTGCTTATATATTCAAAAACTTAATTCAAAGACAATAAACAATATATAAGCAGGTAAAATGACTGGAATTATTTTGCTATATTCAGATTTTTCTTGAGCTTGTTGAATGATTCTATATATTCCTAAGTTAGCAAATGCACTATAAGTTATTGAGTTTCTTAGAACATCTTCTAACTCAAAAATAGATACAGATATCATTGATAGTTTGATTTTAGGAATAATATAGTTTGTATAAATTTTAAATTTAGATCATCCTTGAACATATAAAAAGTTGACTTTTTTTGCATCTATCGTATTAATAGATGAAGTAAATTGCTTACTTAATGATCTAAACGATCCAATCATTAATGCTAATGTAATGGCGCTTTCAGAATACATCATTGGACCAAATATTAAATATCAAAAATACACTGGTGTAATCTTAATGAATATAAGAATTATTTTAGATGATATTGATAAATAATTATTAACAAGCTTTTCAGATAATACAAAAGCAAATAATAGAGCTAAAATAACCGCAAAACTCAATGCTACAAATGATTCTTGGAATAAGATAAAGTAATCTCAAGCTATTGATGTTTTTGATAAATATGAAAAGTCAGCATTAAATATTTGTTTAAATCATTCCTTAAAAACACTACCATTTACTTTTCAACCACTAAATAAATCGATAAAGGAAATGATACTAATAATCAATAAAATTAGAACTAGACAAACTTTAACATATAACCTTCAATTATATTTAAATGAGTAAATGTCACTTATATTAGACTTTTTAATGCTAGGAGCAGGCAATAAAAATTTGTTAAATATAAATAATAAAAACTCAATTAAACCAACAAATAGACCTATAAAGAATAAAGTTATACCAAGGTTATTTTTATATATTTCTATTTCTCCAGTCCCAAAGAAAAAACCTATACCTTGGATTCCCATAACTCCTAAAATTGTTGCTCATCTAATATTAGACTCATAAGCAAGTAGGAAATTCATTAAGAATTTATTTTTTACTTTAAGAAAAACATTCTTATAAAAACTAAGTATTTTGCTTTTACCTTGAGCTATATCTCTTCAATATAATCTTAAGTCTTGTGCTTCAATTAAATCACTTATGTACCGGTTCATTCATAATCAAGTGAATCAAAAGTATAAGAAAAAAATGGCTAAAAATGTACTAAATGTATTTTTGAATAAAAGAATAATGATAATTGCTGGAAAAGCACGAATTAATAAAACTATAATTTTTGCTATAACACTAAAAACTTTATGTTTATGAATATTTGTAGCAGTTCAATAACCACTGACAATTGCAAATAAAAACCCTATTACAGTACCACCTGTTGCACCCTTTAGTGTTATTCAAAAATATTTGGCATTTAATGCTCATATATTTATCCCAGGTAGTTTTTCATTTGTGCTGTTAAAACTTCAAATATTTGCAATTATATTTCAAGATCTTTTAAATCCTGGTCTTGGAACACTACTAAAAAAACGTAAGTTATATAATGAGTAAATTAGAAAAATAAATAAAAGTAATAATGTTATTCAAAAGAATAACTTTTTTTGATTAAGATAGCGATTATTAAATTTGCTTTTCATCAAAATATTTAACTAAAACCTCTTTGTTATAGGTGTTTTTTTCAAAAATATGATCAATTTTATTATCGCTTATTGCGATTAATTTATCACAATACTGCATCGCTAGGTCAATATCGTGAATAGCAATTAAGATCATTTTGTCTGTTTTGTTATTTTCAAAAAAACGCATTACTTTTTTACCATTAAGAATATCTAAATTACTTGTTGGTTCATCTGCTAATATAATTTTATTTTTTCTAAAAAACCCGTGCACTAGGTTTAAACGTTGTTTTTGACCGCTCGATAATAGTTTTACTGGAGTCAATAAAAATTCCGAAACACCAAAATTATCTGCAAGATTTCACAAATCATTTAATTGCTCTTTACTTAAAATTCTGAACATTTTAAAAAATGGATTTTTATAATTATTGAAATCCAACAAGATATTTTTATATGTATCTAATTCAACTACATTAAGTCCGTCTGGATCAACATACGAAATAATATTTTTATATTTCTTTTGTTCGTGTTTTGATAAATTTAGAATGTTACTATCATTGATAAGAATTTCACCTTTTAATACTGTGTTGTAGTCAAAAAGAGACTTTAACAAAGTAGATTTACCACATCCACTTTTTCCAATAAAGCCTATTAATTCACCGTTAACTAATTCTAAATTAACGTTATTTAAGATATTACTCTTTTTATCATAACTGATAGATACATTGCTAAATTGTATTTTCATAATTCTAATTCTTTGGGTTTGTTATTTGATCAATTAAATTTCAAAATGTTTGATCAGGATTTTCAATAAATTCATATCCAACGAAACCATTTCTCGGTCCAATTGGATCTTTGTTTTCATTTGCTACTTCTACAAATGCTTTTGAAATTACATCTGCAATTTCAGGTTTGACATTTTTACCAAAAACACCTACGTTATAAGGTAATGGGTTTGTCACAGATAAAAATTTAAATGTTTGGTTTGGTCTAACTTCCGGGTTTGCAGCGAATGCAAATTGTTTTTTATCCTTGTAATGTGTTCATGTGTATGAACCTTCATTATCAAAGAAAATATGTAAATTAGGATTTGCATTGGCTTCAGTAACTTTAGCTGCTTTAATATAATCTTTATAATCTACTTTTGCTTTTTCTAATGAAGTAAAATCATCAAAGTGAGATTTGAATAGTGCTTCAGGTAAGATGTATTTGCTTCCTGAACTAGCTTTTCCAATTCCGATTCCAAATTTTACAAATTCTGAGAATTTCTTTGAATTTCATGCAGACATAATTTGACCATGCATATCTTGATCGGCAATCGCAATTACTAATCCCCTTTGATAACTAACTTTTTCACCTACGTTGTAGAACTTTTGGTAAATTGAACCATTTCATCCATTACCATTTGTTTCATCATTTCATTCTTCGCCTCAAGGCAATCTACTAAATTCTGCATACTCATTTGATGCAATGTCTTTTAATGTTTTACCATTGTCTGTTGCATACGTTGCATTCACTACATCGCCTTTGAACATTGGGGTTAGTGTTTGAAGTTTTATTTGTAATCCTTCTGTTTTAACGTCATCTTTTTTTGACAACATACTTCCTGATGAAATGAAACCAAAGTCAATTGTTCCATTTAATAAGTTGTTTGAGATTGTTGTATAGTCATCATTTCCATTATTAATGAAATCTACTTCAATCTTTTTATCTTTAAGTTTTGTATTAATTGTATTTTTAAATTCATCAATTAAATTTTGTGGAATAACTTCGCCATTTGAATCTGTAAATGATAAAGCCATTTTAACAACTGTTTTTTGAGTTGTTTGCCCATGTTCTTTTGAACATGAAATAGGTAATGATGCAATACCTATGATTGGCGTAATAGTCGCCATTGTTAATAACAATTTCTTAATTTTAAACATAAATAAAAAACCTTTCCGGACAGGAAAAGTCAATAAGAGAAGACTCGCTACGCTGGTATTAACCAGATCAGCTAATAAGAGTATTTCTCAACAAGCTTTTATAAAATAAAAGCAAGTACCTCTGTCCTTGCTTAAAATTATAACATATACTATAACAACTTATCTAAAAGTGTTTTATCAATATTGTGTTCTGTGTGATTCTCTTCTAATTCTTTTACGGCTCAGAATAATTCATGATCCTTTTTATCTTCTGGTTCAAGAATTGCTTTATGTTGTTGGTCTGTTAAAACAATTTCTTCATCATCAAAAACCGAGAAATAATCATCTGAGCTCACAATAGTTGTTTGCGTTGCTGTTAATGCTGCTTTTTCAGCAGTATTAGCATTTTTATCAAAAAAGAAATCAACATTAGAATTATTTAAAGTTCATTTTTGAAACTCTTGTAAAGTTGAATACACAAAATGTGAATTCCCATTACCTTTATAATAAATACCTTCTTTAATGAAAAATTGTGTGAAATCTAAATTCTTTTGGAAGTTGATTGTATCAATTCTTTGATTTAAAAGCGCCTTTAATGTTGGGTTAATTGGATTTTCAAATACTTGTTTAACTTTTCCACCCTCTAATAATTGGGTGTCATCAAATATATAAACACGATCAAATTGTCTCTTAATAACATCTAAATCTGATGTAATAAAAACAATTGGAATTTTTTGTGTGTCTGAAAACTTAAATAATACCCGAAGAAACTCATTTCTAGTTTCCTTCGAGAAATCATTAGAAGTGTCATCCTCGACAAATAAAACCGAATCATTCTTTAAACGATACTTTGTGAGTTTTAATTTTGCTTTATCAATTGTCTCGAGTTGTGAGAATTTTATTAAGTAGTTATCAGGTGTAACCGAAATAGTTTCAAAGATTTCAGCAAACTTAATAATACTTGCACATTGGATTAAAAATTTATTTGACGGTGATGTTTTAGAACTAGAATAATTAATTAATTCAAAAAGTGCATTATTCATTCAATTGTTTTTTAAAAAGAATGATAAGTCATTTAAAGTCTCGTCTAAACCAGCCGGGAGTACTGAAGTTAATGAATATGATTTAGCAACATAAAAGCGTTGTGTTTTAGCAATTTCATCTTGTAATTCTGAAATACAGTTTTTTATTTTGGTAATAAATCTTGATAGTCTAAACTCTTTATTCTTTAAATAAGTGCTAAAAAGTTTTTGTTCGGAATATCTAGCTCATTCTAATTCTGCTGTAGCAAGTTTAATTTGTTCTTCAAACTCATGCACAGCAACAATATTTTTATAACTTGAAATGTGGTTGAATGGACGATATTTAATATTCCTGATTTGTTCTTTACATTTTAAAATTTCTTCATTGATCTTTTCGCTCGCCATTTTAGACTTAATAGTGTAAGTCTTAATATCAAAAACAAATTCACGAGATATGAATTCCTTAATTTCTGAGATATTCTTGTTTTTATATTTTTTAATATTTTGAGTGAAATTGTTACTAATAAAAAGATTTATTTCAGAACTAATGCTATTTTTTAAATTTATTAACTCATTAACATTTAAATATAAAAGAGAATTATAGTTCTTGTTTCAAATTTTTAACTCTAATTCCTTGAGGAAAATGTCTTTGATAATGTCAAAATAATCATCATTAACATAATCAATTAACTTTTTCTTAAGTTCGAGTGTTTGAATTTCTTTTTTAATTAAAAGAATAAAATTATTCATCATTTTTTTGGAGATTTTAAGGATTGAATTTTTGTAATTTCTATAATATTCAATCTCAAAATTTAGATCCCTAATTTTTAAATCATTCTCAACTTTCAAGATACTTGAAGTATTAATTTGATTCATGTAATTAAGTTTGATCTTAGATTCCTCAATTAAGCGAGTTTGATTGTTTAAATGGTTTTGTTGGAAGTTATCATTTAACTGATTAAAATATGTTTTGAATTCTCTAAATAAACTTAAATAAGGTTTTAGTGTTTGATTTTTAAATTCATTGATTGTGTTTTTTAAATCATTGATTAAATTAGTCTCATCATCTTTTAGTGTTGCATCACCATAAAGTGCCTTAATTCTAGCAGTTGTGATCTTGAATTTCTTAACAAATTCTTCAGTGAGAGTGATTAATTCTGAAGTATTGTTTCTAACAATGGTGTATATGATGTTTTTAAGTGAGTATTCATGAACTTTAAATTTGTTAATAAATTCTTTATCTTCAACAAGTTTTTTAGCTATTTTAAAACAGTCATTTCAAATCTCAAATAATGGAAGATTTATATCATTTTCATTAACAATTTCACTAACATTAAAGTAAGAAGTTTTTGCAATAACCTCTTTTTTATTAGTTAAAAAGTTTGAGTAATCATAATATTCATTTTCATTAACTTTATTAAAATAAGTCATTGATGAAAGTTTATCACCAATAACATATTGTGCTATGTTTCTAAAATTTAAGTTTTTATTATCTTTTGAAATATATAAAGCTAATTTCTCGTCACGTCTTACTTTTAGCATCGGAATAGAAATAGTTGCTTTTGGTCATGATATACCATTAATTTTTTTAGCATTCTTTTTAATAAAAATGTTTTTAACAACTAAAATAACGTTATTTTTGGCCATATCAAATAAATCCTCCTAATATGAAAGATTTTGTCCTTTTGTGATTAAACGAGAAATAATTGAATATGAATAATAGATAACAAAAACATTGAATCAAATTTTTACAGGCGAAGTAAGAATATGTTGTGTGATTCAAACAAACATATTTGAAGTATCACCATCACCAAGAGTAATTAAATCTGCATAAGATAAAATCGGTACATTAATCAATTCTAAAAAGGCTGAGAAAACAATAATTGGTACAAACACTAAGAAATGATCAGTATTCATTTTGAAGCGTGCAACAGTAATAAATACAATAAACAACATCATTCCTGCGGTCATAATTGCTAATAATGAATATTTGTCTTTAATAATACCTTTTTGAATTGCTTCATCAACTTTAGGGTGATCACTTAAAATTACTGATACAATGATCGCAATTGCAAGCAACATGAATAAAATACCTGTAATAAAATAAATATTTTTTAACTCTTTTTGTTGTGCCTGATCATCTTTAACAAAAATACGTTTGCTATTTAATTCAATAATTTTTAATGCAATTCTAGTTGCTTTTTTATTATCTTCCTTAGCTTTAGCAATTTTGTACTTATCAGCATACATATTGATTTTAATTGCAATTCTTGCAAGTTTGTATTTTTTTGAAAATGCATATCTAAGAAAATGCATAAAGTACATACCAAAAATACCTGCAACCAAACCATTAACAGCAGTTGCTAAAGTATAAACAGGAGTGTACCCGGCCGGCGGAACAAACAATAATGAAAGTAAATCACTAATAATTCCAACAAAAACACCAATAACAGGCCCAAAAATAAACCCAGTAATTTTAACCGGTAGACCTATGAAGGCAAATTTAAATGAAGGAATATTAGCTATAGGAATAATTTGCGCAGCAACAACTGTAAAACTAACTGAGATAGCAATTAAAATCGCAACAAATACCATATTGCGAATTGTTCATTTTGGAATTAATCCTATTTCTTCTAACTTGTTTTTTATTTTGTTTACTCTTTTTACTGCTACGCGTTTCATAGTCTAATTTTATAATATTCTTTTACTTTTTTATATTTTTAATATAAAAGCATCAAAAAAGCAAGATTTAACTTGCTATTTTGATATAAATTTTTTAAACAATTTTAAAAATTTGTCATTCTTACCGAAAACTTGATATCTAAGTTTTTCCTTAAATCATAATCTTTTATTAACAACAGGTTTAAAATGTGAAAATGTTTTAAACCCTTCATAACCTTGATATTTACCAAAACCAGATGAACCAACACCACCAAAACCTAAATTTTGATTACTTAAAAATGTCACAGCGTCATTAATCATTACATTTCCACATTTAACATTTTCAACAAGATATTTAATTTCAATATTATTTCTTGAAAATACATACATTGCTAGCGGATTAGCTTTTTCGTCTAATTCTTTAACAATTTCATCAACTTCTTCAAAAGTTAAAATAGGTAGAATTGGAGCAAATATTTCATCTTGCATTGACTTAGAATTTCAAGTTGCTTCTTCTAAAAGTAAATGCATTTTTGTTTTTTCATTATTGAAGGTAATTTTATTTGAAAGACCTTGAATTCTATTAACATGATTTTTGTTTATTACTTTGGCAAAGGCATCGAATTGATCAGTTTCTGCCAAATTAGAAATATAATCATATGCAAAATTTATTGCTTCTATAAGTTCGTCTTTCTTTTCTTTGTGCACATAAATATAGTCTGGTGCAACACAAGTTTGACCTTGATTTAACATTTTTCCTCAAACAATTTTAAGTGCAGTATCTTCAATATCAGCCGAATATGCCACAATCGTAGGTGTTTTACCTCCTAATTCCATAAGACAAGGAATCATTTTTTCAGCTGCTTTTTTGTATATTATTTTTCCGACACGTTCAGAACCTGTAAACATAACAAAATCAAGTTTTTTTGCAAAAATTTCTTCAACTACTTCAGGGCCACCTAAATGAACTTCAATTTCTTCTTTGTTAAAAATACCTTCTAAAATTTCTTTAACAAGTAACGAAGTTTTTGGCGCTAATTCAGAAGGTTTTAAAATAACTTTGTTACCTGCACCATAGGCATTAACGAATGGAATCATTGTTAAATTAAATGGATAATTTCACGGTGAGATCACTAAAACATTACCTAATGGTTCATGTGCATAATATGATTTTGCTGGAAATAATTTTAATGGTGTTGATACATTCTTATTTTTGCTTCATTTATTTACTTTCTTAATATACAAATTGATCTCAGAAATAACCGGAGCAATTTCTGTTAATTCAGATTCAATTTTATTTTTACCCAAATCTTGATATAAAGCTTCATAAATTTTTTCTCTATTATCAAAAATTGCTCTTTTTAATCTTTTTAAGTTGTTTTTTATTGTTTTTGGAGTATTTAATTTCATTTTTTCTCTTTTCTTTTTCTACATAAAATTATATTAAATTAAAAGGTAAATTAAAATATAGAATTATTATCTGTGGGTTATATCATTTAATCAAAAATATATACAATAATTTATTTATCCCTTGAAATAAGGCATAAAAAAACTTCACATATGTGGGATGTGAAGCTGCATGTTAATAAGGATAAAAATTTTAGTGCTTTGGTGCGCGAAGAGGGACTCGAACCCTCATGCCGGAAGGCACTAGAGCCTAAATCTAGCGTGTCTGCCAATTTCACCATCCGCGCATGTTGCAAAAAAGTTATAAAAAAAAGCCTTTAAATGCTTTCTGGTGCCGTTTATAGGACTCGAACCTACGACCTACTGATTACAAGTCAGTTGCTCTACCAACTGAGCTAAAACGGCATGGTGGAAGATAAGGGACTCGAACCCATGACATTCGCCTTGTAAGGGCGACGCTCTCCCAGCTGAGCTAATCTTCCATAATGGCAGTCTGTACGGGGATCGAACCCGTGTATGCATGGATGAAAACCATGTGTGTTAACCGCTTCACCAACAGACCATAAATGGCGCCGATTATTGGGATTGAACCAACGACCAACTGGTTAACAGCCAGCTGCTCTACCGCTGAGCTAAATCGGCATTTGCTATTTGCTTAAATATTATACACTAAAATAATTTTTCAAAACAAATTATTTTTTTATTTTTTTGCTCTCAGCGTTTAATTGATTAAATACGAGATTATTATAGCATACAAAAAATTAAGTCAAGTATATTTTTAAAAATATTTCAATGTTTATTGTGTTTCTAAAATAATTAAATAAAACATATTTTAAAACAATGTCATTTAATATAAAAAACACATAGATATTCTACATTATAAAATCACAAATTTAAAAGAATTTAATATAATTTATATATAAATAAAATAGTTATATGCACTAATGGTGGAATGGTAGACACCGTAGACTCAAAATCTACTGGAGAAATCCGTGCAGGTTCAAGTCCTGTTTAGTGCACCATATGCGTTATAAAAAACGCATCTTTTTTATAACAAGGAGAAAAAATGAGATTTGTTACATTAGCAGGAACAAAACATAAATTAGTTGATAATGCACCTCAAATTGGTGATGTTATTAATATTAAAGCTGCAAAAGCAGGAAGTTTTGAACAAACTTCAATCACAAGAGAACACAAATATTTAGTTCTTTTAAGTTTCCCATCAGCTGACACTTCTATTTGCGACATGCAAATTTTAAGAGGTGCTGAATTATCAGAAAAATATCCAAATTTTGACTACGCATCAATATCAATGGATTTACCACCAGCTTTAAAAAACTATCAAGAAGGACATAAAGTTGGAAAAATTCAATTATTTTCAGACTACTTAGATCGCCATAATGCTGTTGATTTAGGAGTTTTAATTGAAAATATTCAATTATGTGCTAGAGGAATGTTTATTTTAGATGAAAATAATAAAATCGTTTACATGCAATTAAATGATGAGATTAAAAAGCAAGTTGATTTCGATGAATTCGAAAAGAAATTAGCAGAATTTAATAATTAAGGAGAAAAAAATGGATAAAAAATACGAAAAATTAGCAGAACGTTTATCAGCATACATGGCAATTGAAGCTATGTCACGTCATGAAGAACCAGTTGTTGATGAATTAAAAGCTAATATCAAACCTGGTTTTGAAATTTCACGTGATAAATTAGGATCAGTAATTTTCTACAAAAAATCTAAAAAACCTAATGCACCAAAAGTTATGTTAGCAGCACACATGGATGAAGTTGGTTACATGGTGCGTGAAATCGCTGATAACGGTAATATTTTAGTTTCAACAATTGGTGGTGTATGACCAACAGTTGTTATTGGTACAAAAGCAGTTGTAGTTTCTTCACAAACAGGAGAAAGATTCACAGGAGTTTTTGGACACACATCAATCCATATTCTTGAAAGAGAAAAAGTTTCAGTTGCGCTTAAAGAATCAGACTTATATGTAGATTTAGGTTTTGCATCTAAAAAAGAAGTTGAAGAAGCTAAAATTGAAATTGGAGACAAAATCTTCATGAGTGGTGAAACAATTCACTTTGCAAACAACATCATTGGTGGTAAAGCAATGGATAACCGTGCAGGTGTTACTGCATTAGAATTTATAGCAAACAATATTGTTGATTTAGACTTAGGTTGTGATGTTTACCTTGTTGGAACTGTTCAAGAAGAAGTCGGAACACGTGGTGCTAAAACATCAGTTTCAATCATTAATCCAGAAGTTGCATTTGCAGTTGACACTGGTGCTTCACATGATACAACAGGATGTAAACCTGGTACAACAGTTTTAGGAAAAGGTGCTGCTATCTTAGTTAAAGATTCAGGAACATTACCTGATCCAAAATTAATCGATGTATTAACAGATCTTGCAAAAGAAAAAGAAATTCCAGCATATAAATATGTTGCTGGTGGTGGGGGAACTGATTCACACGAATTACAATTCGCTCCAGGTGGTGCAGCCGTTACAACATTAACAATCCCACAAAGATACTTACATAGCCCAATTGGTTCAGCATCACTTGTTGATATCCAAGCAGTTATTGATATTATGACTGAGTTCATTAAAGCGTTTGACGAAAAAATTTACAATGAAAAAATGTCATACAAATAATCCTGTGAATAATATGAGAAGTTAGTTTTCTAACTTCTTTTTCTTTTAACCCTAAGACATTGGCATTTTATTATTAAAAATAGATGGAATAAATATGAAAACAATAAAATATTTCCATATTTTGTGAAAATATAGTTTTTACTAAAAATAAAAATATGAAATTCAATACTTTAAAAACATCTAAAGAGTTATTAATACAATTATGTCTATGTGCTAGACATAAAAGTAATTTCTAATAGTGATTTTGAAACAAAATAAAATAATCAAAATAGTCAATAAATTAACCTGAAAAAACGTAATAAAAAAATAGGTAAAAAATCATCCTAAAAATTTTATTTTTATGATAAAATAAATTTACCTATTATGCAATTATACATTTAATATGTATTTTTTTCATTTTTACAGGTTAATTAGAAAGGATGACATACAATGGAGCAAAAAAAATACAAAATACGTAAATTTGGTCCTATCACAGAGAGAAGAGACTACTCAATCACAAAAGAATCTCTTCCACTTTTTGACATTCTTGAAACAAGTAAAGAAAGTTTTGAACACTTTATTACTAAACGAATTCAAGAATGTTTATTAGAAGTTTATCCAATTGAAGCTGCTAATAAAGAAGTTCGTCTTGACTTTGAAAAAGGTTCAGTAAGATTAGAATTACCTTTTAAAAAGATTACAAGCGAAAGTGAAGAAATCAAAAAATGTAAAGCTAAAGGAATCAACTTTAGTGTTAAAGTTTACATTCGTTTAAAAAGAGAAATCACAAATACAGGGGAAGTTAAAGTAGACGAAGTTTTACTTTGTGAAATTCCTTACATGACAACTGGAGGAAGTTTTATCATTAACGGTTCTGAAAAAGTTATCGTTAGTCAGTTAATTCGTTCACCAGGTGCATACTTCGGACTTAATGTTCGTAACAAACAATCAGATGATCTTTTTAACAAATTAGAAATCCTTCCAAGAATTGGATCATGACTTGAAGTTTCACATAAAGTTACATCATCAAGTCTTGATAGTGTAAAAGTTAAAGTTGATAAAAACAAAAACGTTAACTTAGCAACATTCTTAGGAGCATTTGGTTTCACAGCAAAAACTATTAGAAGCTTATTCGGATCAAGTGATTTATTAGAAGAAACATTAAGAAAAGATAAGTTAATTCTTAATGAAGATTTAACAGACGAAGAAATTCTTGATGCTTGTCAAGATGACTTATTCCGTGGACTTAGAAAAGGAGATCGTGTTTCAGACGAAGCAAAACACTCTCTTTTACCAAGCATGTTGTTTGATAAAAAACGTTATAACTTATCAACAACAGGTCGTTACATGTTAAATAAAAAATTATCACTTGTTGACCGTATTACAAATACATACTTAGCAGAAGATCTTAAATCTAAATCAGGAGAAATTCTTTTCCCTAAGAAAACTGAAATTACAATTAAGATTGCTAAACAAATTCAAGAATACTTTAATGAAGGAATTTGTGCAACAGAAAAAATTCCTGGTATTAACCCAGAAATGGTTTACTACAAACTAATCCAAAACAACAAAGCATTATCAAAACGTACACACATTGTTAAATTACGTGTATACCCAACTAAAAAATGAATGGAAGAAAAGGCAGATAGTCCAGTTCTTGTAATTGGTAACGATCCTAAATCAGTTGAAACACACTTACTTATTTCAGACATCGTTGCAGCTATTAGCTACTACTTCAACTTAATCGATAACGTAGGACGTGATGACGATCCAGATTCACTTACAAACAAACGTATTGTTTCAGTTGGTGAATTACTTGAAGGTCAATTAAGTGTTGCTTTAACAAAACTTGAAAAAGCTACACGTGAACGTATGGGGGCTAAAGAAGCAGATAAAGTTACTGCTAAAAACGTAACAAACAACAAACTTGTTACTAACCAAATGAAACAATTCTTTAACTCATCTAAACTTTCACAATTCATGGATCAAATTAACCCACTTGCTGAAGTTTCAAACAAACGTCGTGTTACATCACTTGGACCTGGTGGTCTTAACCGTGATACTGCACAATTCGAAGTTCGGGACGTTCATGCAACTCACTACGGAAGAATTTGTCCTATCGAAACACCTGAGGGACCTAACATCGGACTTATCCTTAACTATGCAACATTTGCAAAAGTTAATGAATTAGGTTTCTTAAAAACTCCTTACTTCAAAGTAAACAATGGTGTTGTTGATTATTCAGAAACACACTACTTAACAGCCGCTGAAGAAACAGGATATTCATTCGCGCAATCATCAGTTAGAGTTGACGACGACAACAAAATCGTTGAACCTATCTTAACAATTAGACGTGATTACAACTATATCATTGGTAAACCTGAAGATATTGACTTTATCGAGGTTTCATCAAGACAAATTGTTTCAGTTGCTGCTGCTGCTATTCCTTTCCTTGAAAACGATGATGCCAACCGTGCACTTATGGGTTCTAACATGCAACGTCAAGCAGTTCCACTTCTTATTGCCGAAGCACCATTAGTTGCTACAGGTATTGAAGCAGACATTGCTAGATATTCATCATATAACTTAGTTGCTAAAAACAATGGAACAGTTTCATTTGTTGATGGTTCAAAAATCCACATCAAAAACGAAAAAGGAAACACAGACAGATATTCACTTAGAAACTTTGAAAGAAGTAACCAAGGAACACTTATTCAACAAAAACCAATCGTTTCTGTTGGACAAGAACTTAAAAAAGGTGACTTACTTGTTGATGGTTCATCATTTAAAGATGGTGAAATGGCACTTGGTAAAAACGTACTTGTTGGTTTCACAACATGAAACGGATACAACTTCGAGGATGCCGTAATCATCAACGAAAGACTTGTTAAAGATGATGTTTATACATCAATTCACATCGAAGAACAAACAATCCAATTTAGAACATCACGTGCTGGAGATGATGTACTTACAGCAAACATTCCTAACGTTTCAAAACATTCATTAAGACACTTAGATGAAGATGGTGTAGTAAGAGTTGGTTCAGAAGTATTACCTGGAGATATTCTTGTTGGACGTTTATCACCAAAAGGTGAAGACAACCCATCTCAAGAAGAAAAACTTCTTATGGCTATTCTTCAACAACGTGCTACAACACAAAAAGACACATCATTAAAAGTTAAAAACGGACATAACGGAACAGTTATCCACGTTGAAACACTTTCTCGTGAAAACGGAGATATGCTTGAAGAAGGTGTTGATAAAATCATTAAAGTATCAATCGCACAAAAACGTAAAATCAAAGTCGGAGATAAAATGGCTGGACGTCACGGTAACAAAGGGGTTATCTCAATCGTGTTACCAGAAGAAGATATGCCATATTTAGAAGACGGAACACCACTTGACATTATGCTTAACCCACAGGGGGTTCCATCACGTATGAACATCGGACAGGTTCTTGAGTTACACCTTGGTATGGCTGCAAGAAAATTAGGTGTTAAATTCGTTACTCCTTCATTTGATGGGGTTAAAAAATCAGACATCGAAGCTGCATTAGAAGAAGCAGGATTAGATAAATCAGGAAAACAAACACTTATTGATCCAATTACTGGTAGAAAATTTGATAAACCAATTTCAGTTGGAGTTATGTACATGCTTAAACTTAACCACATGGTTGATGATAAAATGCATGCTCGTAGTGTTGGACCATACTCACTTATCACACAACAACCACTTGGAGGTAAATCTCAAAATGGGGGTCAAAGATTCGGGGAAATGGAAACATGAGCTATCGAATCTTATGGAGCTACAAATGTACTTCAAGAAATTCTTACATATAAATCGGACGATATAGTTGGACGTAATGCATTGTATAGTGCTTTAGTTTCTGGTAAAGAACTTCCACAACCTGGAATTCCAGAATCATTTAATGTTCTTAGTTATGAACTTAAAGGTCTTGGAATGAAACTTGAAGCTTCAGAAGAAGCTGTATCAGAAGATGATATGTCAGAACAAGATTACCAATACATAGATTCAAACGAAATGGGAGGAGAAGGTTATGAATAATTTTGATCAAAATAATAAAAATGAAGAATTGATCGCACAAAAAATCAATAAAATTACTCTCTCATTAGCAACTGATGAAGATATTTTAGAATGATCTCATGGTGAAGTAACAAAACCTGAGACAATTAACTATAAATCATATAAACCAGAAAAAGATGGTTTATTTGATGAATTAATTTTTGGACCTACAACAGATTACAAATGTCCTGTTTGTTCAACAAAATATAAGAAAAGTGATGAAAACACAATTTGTACTAAAACACCAGCTTGTGAAAAATATCAACCTGTAATATTACCTAAAATCACACGTAGAAGCAGAATGGGACACATTAAATTACACAACCCAGTTGTTCACTTCTGATTCTTCAAAATTGATCACTCAATTATTTCAAAATTACTTGGACTTAGAGTTAATGATTCTTCTAAACAAGTTACAAAAGGTGATCTTGAAAAACTTATCTACTATAAATCACACATCGTTTTAGAAAGTGGAAATTTAAAATCACTTAAGAAAAATACAATTATTGATATTAATGAAGCTGCAACAATTTATGAAGCTGCATTAGTTGAAATGCAAGGTCTTTATGAAACTGACACAGATGAATATGAAGATATTACATTTGCATTAGAAGAACTTAGAGAATACGCACAATCAAAAATCGGAAAAGATTTCGGGATTGATTTCTACCAATACAACGAAATTATCCATGAATACTCAGATGCCAAAATTGACACTGGATCACGTGCTATTGAATACTTATTAAATAACATTAATTTAGAAGAAGAAGCACAATTAATCCAAGATGAAATTAGCATCATTAATGCACAAGCAGAAAGAGATGGATTAACAACATCTAAAGAGCAAGACAGAAGCAAACTTTACAAACGTTTAACTGTTATTAACTCATTTATTAAATCTGGTCAAGACCCAAAAAGTATGTTAATCTACAACCTTCCTGTTATTCCTGCAGATTTACGTCCACTTGTTCAATTAGACGGTGGAAGACACTCAACAAGTGATGTTAACGAACTTTACCGTCGTATCATCATCAGAAATAACCGTTTAGCAAAATGAAATGAATCAGATGCTCCGATGTTAATCAAACAAAATGAGTACCGTATGATTCAAGAAGCAGTTGATGCTTTAATTGATAATGCTAGAAAAAAACCTACACCAGTTACATCAAAAGATTCACACCCACTTAAATCTATTTCAGATGCACTTACTGGTAAAAAAGGACGTTTCAGACAAAACCTTTTAGGAAAACGTGTTGACTACTCAGGACGTAGTGTTATTGTTGTTGGTCCTTCTCTTAGAATGCACGAAGTTGGTATTCCTCGTGACATGGCTGCTAAATTATTTGAACCATGAATCATTAAAGAATTAATCAAGAGTGAACCATCAATCACAAGTGTTAAATCAGCTAAGAAAATGATTGAAAGCCTTAACCCAATCATTTGACCATATGTAGAAAAAGCAATTGAAGGAAGACCGGTTCTTCTTAACCGTGCTCCTACATTACACCGTCTTTCTATTCAAGCATTCCAACCTGTATTAATTCGTGGAAAAGCTATTAAACTTCACCCACTTGTAACAACAGCGTTCAACGCCGACTTCGATGGGGACCAAATGGCTGTTCACGTTCCAATTTCAGACCAAGCAGTTAGAGAAGCAAAAGAACTTATGCTTGCTTCAAAAAACATCCTTGGACCTAAAGATGGAGAACCTATTATCAACCCTTCACAGGATATGATTTTAGGACTTTACTACCTTACAATTGAAAAAGCAAACCAAAAAGGTGAAGGTAACTACTATGCATCATATGATGAAATGATGGAAGCATATGAAAATGGACACATTACACTTCACACAAGAATTGTTTTACCAGTTGCTGCATTAGAAAAAGAATCAGTTTCTAAATTTACTAAAGCACCATATTTAGTATCAACAGTTGGTAAATTCATCTTAAACAAAGCATTCCCATCAGACTTCGAATTTATCTTCGGTAAATCAGTTAATGTTAAAGAAACAATGTTAGATGATGGAACTGTAAAAACTACAACAACAGAAAAAATCGATACATCAGCAGATGACTTATCTAAATACACATTAGAATACGGAACAAACTTCATTGAAGCAATTGCTAAAATGCCAGTTAACATTGCAGTAACTAAAAAAGATATTGCAAAAATAGTTCGTAAAGTTTACGAAAAATACGTTGCCGTAGTTACAAAAGAAGATGTTGCTGAAGTAGTTGGAGAAACAAATAGAGATAACTATTTAGATCGTTTTGAAGACTGTGCACAATTAATCGATTATAAAGGTGAAACAATTTCACCATCACACGCAAAAATCCTTGCTAACTTAATCAAAGATGAATGTGAAGCAATTGAATTTGTATTTGGTAAAAAATACAAACACATCAAACCTGCTAGCGCAATTGAAAACGGTGAAGATATCACAACAATTGCATCACAAGAAAACCCTTGAACAATCAAGGAATACACAAAAATCTTAGAAACAGTTTGATTTAACTATACAAACTTAGTTGCATCAATCCTTGACAGAATTAAAAACCTTGGATTTAAATTTTCAACAATTTCAGGTACAACTATCTCAATGAACGATATTACAACATTAAATACAACTGCTGAAAAAATTAAAGTTGGGGAAGAATATACAGATCAACTTAAGAAATATTTTGAAGAAGGATATCTTACAGATGATGAAAGATATTCATTAACAATTTCAAAATGATCAGAAGTTAAAGATTCTATCGAAAAAGATCTTAAAGAAGTTACTAAGTCAGACTTAGATAACCCATTATTCATGATGTTCACCTCAGGAGCTCGTGGTAACTCATCAAACTTTACACAGCTTGCTGGTATGCGTGGACTTATGAATAACAACACTAAAATTCTTAAAGCCGATGCTGAAAACGACCGTGTTGTTCGTTCAACAGTTGAAATCCCAGTTAAATCATCATTCCTTTCAGGACTTACAGCATATGAGTTCTACTCATCAACTCACGGGGCCAGAAAAGGACTTACAGATACTGCGCTTAACACAGCTAAGTCAGGTTACTTAACACGTAGACTTGTTGACGTTGCTCAAGGTATCGTTGTTAGACAAGATGATTGTGGTTCAGACTTCGGATTCGTTGTTAAAGATATTAAAGATACAAAAACAGATACAGTTATTGAATCATTAGTAGAAAGAATTGAAGGAAGATTTACAAACACTCCAATCCTTGATGATAATGGAAATGTATTAGTAGAAGGAAACACACTTATTACACCTGAATTAGCAGATAAAATTGTTAATGAATATGGTAAAGATCAAGTTGAAATTCGTTCAGTACTTTCATGTCATACAAGAAACGGTGTATGTAAACACTGTTATGGAAAAGACCTTGCAACAAACAGAATTGTAAACATCGGGGAAGCTGTTGGGGTAGTTGCTGCCCAATCAATCGGGGAACCTGGTACACAGCTTACAATGCGTACATTCCATACCGGAGGGGTTGCTGGGGTTGAAGATATCACAGGTGGATTTGGTCGTTTAATCGAGCTTATCGATGCCTATGATGCTCCATGAGGAAAACCTGCTGTTATTTCAAAAGTTAACGGTATTATTAAATCAATTAAACCTGCTAAAGATAAAAACGGAAAAGATACTGATATCGAAATCGTTGAAATTGAAACAAGAAACCCAGATGGTTCAGTAGAAACAGTATTCGAAAACGGAAAAGTTACACAGAAAAAACGTGTTAAAGTTGGTGACAGAGTTGTTGCTGGTCAAAAAATTTATGAAGGTCCAATTGTGCTTAATGATCTTCTTAAATATGCCGATCCACGTGCAGTTCAAAACTACTTATTAAAAGAAATTCAAAGACTTTACCGTTTACAAGGTATTACAATTTCTGATAAATATATCGAAATCATCATCCGTCAAATGCTTTCAAAAATCATGATTACAGACAGTGGGGACTCACGTTTCTTCACAGGTAGTCTTGTAGATACATTTGTGTTCCAAAAAGAGAACGGAAAACTTCTTGCACAAGGTAAAAGACCTGCATATGGAGAAGTTAAAATTCGTGGGGCAAAACAAACACCATTACTTAGTGACTCATTCCTTGCTGCTGCGTCATATCAAGAAACAGCTAAAATTCTTGTTAATGCATCTATCGCAGAAAGAGTTGACCACTTAGAAGGACTTAAAGAAAACATTATTCTTGGTCACAAAATTCCAGCTGGAACAAACTCAAACTACGAACTTAAAGGTAAATATGATATTCGTGATCCACGTTCATACTTTACAAGCAAGTTCCCAGTTATTTCAAATGCTGAAGGTGAATTAAATGGTATGGAAGTAACTTCAGAGCCATTTAACCCAGAATTTATTGATGAAGTTGATTTTGTCGATGTATTTGATGAAATTTCAGGTGGAGCCGACATGGATGCTAACGAAGAAATGTTCGTTGATGACATGTTTGGTGATGAAGCAGACTTCGAGTAATAATCTCAATTTAAAAAAGTAGCCTTTAAGAGCTACTTTTTTATTACTTTTAAATTAAAGTATTATAATAGAGGCATGAATTTAACACACATCTTTCAAATGCAAAAAGAGCTTGATGAAAAGATAGCTGCAAAAAGCAAAAAAGCAAATCCAGATCTAACAGAAAATGACTTTTTAGTCCAAAAAACACTAGCTTTAGTTATTGAAGCAGGTGAATTTATTAATGAAGTTCAAAGTTTTAAATATTGAAAATTAAATAAAAATATCGACAGTGATGCATTAACAGAGGAATTTGCCGATCTACTTCACTTCCTTGTTAACTTTGCTTATTTATATGAGTTAAGTCCAATTATTGAACCAGTAATTGCATCAGAAGATATTAACATTCAATTCCAACAATTAATTATTGCAACAGCAGAATTAATGAAAGAAATCAACAAAGATAATATTAAGAAAATTTTTGAACTTGCTCTAGGAAGTTTTGTGATGTTAGGTTATGACTATGATGATCTTTATCAAGCATACTTAAGAAAAAATACTAAAAATCATTTAAGAATCAAAAATAATTATTAAGAGCATTTTGCTCTTTTTTCATACAAATTTACAATCTTTTCGAAAGATATATAATATAAGTATGGAAACAAAAGAAACTAAAAGAATTTGGTTTTCGTTAATATCGATAATTAATACACTTGTAATTTTAGGTTTTACATCATTATTGATAATCGCATATTATGACTTATATAAAGATTTTCAAAACTATAACACAGGTGATTTCCCACCTTTATTGCCATTTTTTGGATTAAATAATTGACAACAAATTCTTGTATTTATTCCTGGTCCATTCTTACTTGCATTATTACAATCGTTTTTAGCACGTAAGGAAACGCCTAGAATTTTAGCAAGAATATCAAGGGGAATGAACACTATTGCGACATATGTATCAATTACTGTTTTAATATTCTTCATTGTTACAATAACAATTAAACTTGCAAATAGTCAAGCACTTGCTAATACTTCAGATGCAAATGTTTACGACTATAGATTAGATTTATTTGTCAATAATACTCTCTTATATGGTGGTTTTGGATTAGTGTTAGTTTTATTATCATCTATATGAGTAATCAAATTCAAAAGAAAACGTTAAAACCTATGACATAGTGAAAAATAAAAATTCAAGCCTGGGACTTGAATTTTTTGTTTGTGCTTAATATCTTTTTTTGATACTTGCAAACATCGAAATTTCTTCATTATATTTTTTTCGATTTGATCTTACAAATTTTTCAATACTTTTATCACTGATTAATTTATCTTTATATAAAACTTCTAAGTAGTAGTTAATTACGTCTTCACTAAAGAAATATTTGTAATCATTATAAAGTATCATAATGCTTTTTAATTCTTCGTAAATATTCTCTTTTATTTTTGATGGATAGCTCATCATTCTTGAATGAATATTAAATTCTTCTCGATCCACAATTTGAAGATCACGATCTGGATAGCATTTTACATCTAAGTCGTAATCAATAAATTTAATGGTTCCATCTTCAAAAATTGGTTTAGAAGCCATATTAATGTAATAATATGCTCCTTGGTCTTTTAATAAAACTATCGCATTATAAAAAGAGTTCTTAGGAATAAATCAAATTGCATTTTCATTATATCTTCAACCATTAATGTCTTTTTCATACTCGGCGACAACTGTATTTTTTAAGAATAATACGATATGTCTTTTGTTATGAAAAATTACTTTAGCATCATTTCATTGACGATATAAGTAACCATTATGTTTATATGCTTGAACATTAATCATTTGGCCGACTTTAATTTTGCTAAAATCTCATTCCATTGTTTCTCCTTTCTATATTGCGGTTATATATTCATTTTATTTAATAAAACTTAAATTTACATATGGAGCATTTTCATTGTCTTTTGATGCCACATAATATTTTGATGTATTTGTTGAACGAGCAGAAGTTGCAAGTCTTGAATCAGGAATTGTCATTTTTATATCTCTGACAATTTCATCCTCTTGTACATTTCCATCGTGATTTTTATCTTTTCATAAAAATACTTTTGTATTTGGTTTTGGTTGCACATATTTGTCCATAATATATGAAACATATTGTTTAGCATAATCTTGATTTTCTGTAATATCTTTTGGATAAATTCTATTTTGGATTTGGGCATTTCTATTTTCTGAAGGTTTATATTGATTTCCTTCTCTTGTTGCTAATTCTGCACCTTTATCAAAACCTTTGTGTCCAAAGAAATTAAATGTAGGTAAATAAGAGATAGTAGATTGATCATATACACTACCAGTGTTATCTCCATTATCTTCAACAAAAGCTAAACCTGTATAATCTGAAGTTTCTAAGTAACCACTTAGTCTAATTTTTAAACGTGTTTCCTCATTTGTTTGGACTTCTGAGAATGTACTTGATGATGAATTACCAATTCAATTTCATTTCCCCAAATCATAATATATTTGAGAGATAGTTTTTCCATACGCCATTGACTCTAAAAATGTTTTATAAAAATCTCTAGATCTATCAGTTGATATTTTTGCTTTAGCTTCGTCTGCTTCTTGATTTTTTGCTCTTGCCAATCTGTTATTTGGTACATATTTAGTTGGTTCATAACTTGGTAAGGCAAATGGGGTTAATGGTAGCATAACTGAACCATCTAAATATCATCCTTGACGAGTTGTTGTGTCAAAGTTATTCATAAACACCTTACCGTAGTCATCAGATAATGCAGATGGTGAGAATGAATATGTATAATGCGAACCGTTTTCACTAAAGTTAAATTTATATGTTCCAAAGTAACCAATTGCAGCATTATCAGATCTATTGTAATGACCTTGATCGATTTTATCAATTAAAATAGATGCCGGATTTTTATGATCAATGTTAAAGTATGATTCGAATGCATACTTTGTATATTCTCTTGGAACTAATTCAGTTAAAGAAAAGTAGTATTTAATTTTCTTAGCATTAAGAGAGAATTTTTGATCAGGTGAGTAATACATATCACGTTTACTGATTGCTTGTCTAAGTTTTTGTGCATTTTTTGGATCTAATGGGTCAGAATTCGCTAAACCTCAGATGTCACGAGGACTATAAAGTTGATATAAATATTTATCTAAATTTGTAAATGCGTTTACATCTGAACCAACACCAAAAGTGCCATCTTCAGCTCATCTCTCTCTTAAAATCTCTATAACTTCACTAGATACTCTTGCTTTTGCATCTATGTCATAGTTTAATAAGTTCTTGAAGTTATTTGTAAAATTAGTGTTTCAAAATTGTTTAAATGCAGCGGTGTCTCTAGTGGTATCATAGTCAACCCCACCATAGTAAATTGGTGTTACAGTTGATGCTTCAAATTTTTTGTTTGCTACAGTACCTATTTTTTCATCATCAATTAAATTGTTATTAAAATTAACACCTGTTTCAGCATAAGATGTCGCTCAATGGTGCATATACTCATGAAATAATGTAGACATTAATTGAGCAACTTTGTCATATAAATTAAGATTTGTTTCTAATAATGTGTAACCATTTAAGTAAATTTGTTTTATTTGCGGAATATATAATCCGTTTGATGCGCGTGTAATAACTTTGTAATTATTTACTTCTACTGCTTTTAAGTCAAAAACTTCTGTTCCAAAAGGAACTTTACGTTTAAATTCTTGAGCTAAATAAGCTAAACCATATGGTCCAAGTAAATATCTTCTAACGCCTTTGCCATCTGTTATATAAGAATAATCTCTAAAAATTAATTTCGTATATGGATCTTGATATTCATAATAATACTGTCCATAATTATTTGAATGTTCTTTTAACTCTTTCGGATCCTGAATTAGATTTACATCTTTTAAAACTTCATTTTCATTTACACCACTAAAAATTTGCATTTCATCCTTTGAAATAGGGAGAAAATTGTGTGTTATAGTAGGTATTTCATAATTTGGTTTTACATCAATATCAGGTCTATCTTCATCATCGTCATCTACTACAACTTTTGGTAATAGATTTAAGATAGAACAAGATGTAGCAATAGCTGATGTAGCCATTACTGATGCTGTTATTCCTAATAAAGCGCGTATTTTTTTCTTATTTTTTTTCATTGTTATTCCTATTTATTTAAATTTTACACTTTTTTCAATTAATTGATATCACTATGAACTCAAATAAAACAGTTTTATTTTAGTCAACTTATGTTCTTTTGTTTATCGGTTTATAAAATGAAATGACATAATGCTTAAAAGCACTATGTCATAGGCATATTAGTAATTAATAAAATTTAAATTATTTAAATGTGATATTGAATTTTAAACCAAAAGTTTCAAACTCAATTGTGTTATATGAACTTTTTAGATTTCATAAGTTGAAAAACATTTTACTTATATTATTAGTTACTTTTTGTTTCATGTCTCTTGATGTAATAAATTCAATTGGTTCAGTAATTTCACCAACATATTTGTAATCATTTTCAAAGATTTCTTTGTACACTCCAACTAGTTGAAGTTTGTTCTTTCTAATGACTTTTTTAATTAATGCAATATCTAAATCTGATAAATATTCATCATCTGTATAAATCTTTTTAAGATTATTAAATCTCATTGTAATTATCATTAATGTATAAACTAATTTATTACCTTTTTCTTTTTCAGTTTCATATTCATAGAGATTTAAAATCTTAACTCTGATTATTGAATACACAATAAATCAAATAAAGAATGAATTTACTAAAAACATCATGATAAATACGAAAATAACTAATGATCATGATATATTCATAAAAGCATCATAATTTATATATGCTAATATCATTCCTGGTATGCATAATACAGCTAAAAACACAGCAATTGATGCTAATATTTTGAATAAAGTCTTTTTACCTTTTAGATGAATTAATCCTATCACATAGGAAACAAAGTTATTTCATATACGATTTTTAGATTCATCTGGTAAGTAAATATTTACAAACATTTCATATAACTGAAATGAAAGAAATGATAATAAAGCTATTTTATAAAAGTTATCACTTAATGCATATGATTTAATCCAAACTATTATTCTAATAATTCATAATAAATTTGTGTACATAAATCCTATTGCAACAAGCGCAAAAAGAAATATTTCGCCTCCTGTTATCTCTCTTCCTCTTGATTCTGCATTTGGAAATTCATCAAAAATAACTTGGAAGAAAAAGTATGATAATAATCCATAAATTATTAAATGAATAAGTATGTGTATCGGACTTTTGATTCTATTGATAAATATTTTCTTGATTTCACTTCTATTAATATTTAACATAAATCAGTCCCCCTTCTTGCAATTACTGTAATTGCTTCAATTATCTTATTTATTGATTTCAAACTTTATGTTTGAGGGTTGATGATTGTGACTTATCTTTTATCTTATTTAATTGTGTTTAAAGAATAAATTCTTAATTTTCTAATGTATCTTGAGGCATCAATTTTTAATTCTTCATCTTCATTAAGTTTTAAAACCTTAACCTTTATTCTGTTTATTAAAAATACTCAAATTGAGATTATTAAGCTTAATGATGAGTAAATAATATTGAAAATAACCATAGGTTTTCCGTATTTTATTATGTAATCAGCATTATCTAATCTTTGTATATTAGCAATTAATGTAACAACCGAACCAATCGCTCAAAGAATTAATAATACATTAGCAAAAGATAAAATTCATCTTACATGATTAACTTTTATTCTATATACATTATTAGCAATATCTTCTGGTCAAATGCTTTGATTTTTTCATCCATCATCTATGTTGTTTGTATTGAAGTTTTTTCTAATTTCCTTGCTAGAAAGTAGTTTTAAGAATTTTTGATATGTTTCATCACTTAAATTCCCACCACTTTTGTAACAAATTATTTTGAATATTAATTTCATTAAAATATAGTATATAAACGCAGCAAATATAAATAATACTAATACTTCAAAGAATCCCACCATTGCAACTCCAACAATTTTTGCTGTTGTTGTTAAGTCTAATGAAGGTACTTTAATTCCAAAAAGTATTACGCTGTAGACTTGAAAAACAAATAATGCAAATGCAATTACTAAAAATATTGATTTTTTAACTATTTCGAAAATAGTCGCATCTTTTAATAAGTATTCTTTAATTTTTGTTTTTGTTAAGTACATCTTTTCTCTCTTTCTAAGAAATTTGTTAGCTAATAGCATTGTGTTTGTCTAGATAGTGTCACAATGCCGTTCTAAATTTCTTAGTTTTGCAAAAGCAATATTAAATAAGATGCTTTTAATGTTTTTCATTAATTTAAAAGCATTAGTAATAATATGATGATCATGTTGGCTTTGTATTAAAAGACCTGTATCAGTTAAATTACAAGCATATCAATTAAGTTTGCTTGAAGTGAAGAGCAAAATAAATCTAGATCTCCTAGATAAGTTATAAATGTCATTAGTTTTTCTTTTCCAAGAATTTTCTTCTAATATTCTTTTTGAAAACATTTGCACCTTCTTATGATTTAATTATATTTGGTTTTGGTTGCTTTATTAACTTTTAGCTCTAAATAGTAGACATTTTCCACATTTTGTTCCACAATATTATGCAAAATAAACATAAAAAATTAATCAACATATTTGATACAAATTGTGTTCTGTTTTTCATGAAATATGGAAATATATGAAAATGTTACCATCTACATTCCAAACTTGATATCATATAAGTGTAAGAAAACGGAGGCTTTTATGTATAAATACAAAGCAAAATTAATTTCAAATAACGAAGTCATTGCGCAAGCAAATACAATTGAAGAAATTGAAGGACTTATTAAAGGATTCCGTCGTGGTCAAAAACACGGTGAACACACACGTATGAATGAAAAAATCGAAATCATTCACGTGGAAAGAAACGATTTAAGAGGTAAACATCACTCAAAAGAAGTTGTTATTAAAACAGTTTAGTTCACATTTTACAAATATAAATACTTAAATATACAACATTAAATTTAATGTTATAAATACACAGTTTCGTTTAATTTATTAAATTAAAATACAGCCTTAATCAGCTGTATTTTTAATTATTGATTTTGATCACTTTTTTCTGCAATTTCAGTTTTTTCATATGTTTCGTTATTTTGCTTTGTGTAATTGTAAATTAACTCAGCAAGTTCTTCTTTTGGAAGAGATTGATACTCAACAATATTTAATAATTTTGCCATTTTGAAAAGTTGATCATTTGGTAATGATATTAATTTTTCAATTGTTTGACGTTTTTGAAGTTCTTCTACTGTTTCTTTTGTTGATTTTGTAGTTTCATTATTTGATTTTGAAGCAGATTTGTCAAATGAATTTTCACTATCATTTTGATCAATATCGCTTGCACGTAGATCTGATGGAACTTGACCTGCTAATAATTCATTTAATCAATTATTACCACCATTTGTATTATTACCATTAAATGCTTGACTTAATGATTTAAGAATTTTGGCGCTTTCTTCTTTTCTTTTGATATTTTCAAATAAGAATTTAATTCTTCTAAATTGTGTTCCTGGGAATAATTTGGTTAAAAGACCTATAACAGCTGAAAGAATTGATAATACTATAAAAGCAACTCCCAATTGTGAATATCCTGTTTGAATTGAAAACGAGGATGAAAATAGAATAATTTGTATAAATGAAATAAACCCAATTGCTGTTAATAATGTGAAATTTTGTTTATTAACATCAATGTATGTTCTGTCTTCATTGGCTTTTTTTCAATCACGAACAACACTATAAACAAGGTAAACAGAAAGAACTAATGTTGTAGTTGTGAGAAGAATAGTACTTATAAAACTCATTATAAAATTGTTATATAAACTTGTTGCATCTGCATTTTTAATATTTTTTGCTAATTCATCAAATGTTTGAGTTCAAATACCTTTCTCTTTAAAAGGTTCAGAAATACCAATCGATCCAATTATTAATGTAGAAACAGTTAAGATAATTGTTAAAGCAATTGCAGCTAATAAAATAGCTATTCAATAATTAAATGTTTTCTTACCTTTTTCGTAAAGAGAATCAGATGTATGATCTTCTCTTAATAATTTAACTAGTGGAATCATATTCCTCCTTATTTTTCTTCCTCAAAGAATTCTTTGAAATCAAAACCTGATACCTCAAATTCTTTTGGTGGTTTAGCAAAGAATGTCATTGTTTCTTTTGTAATTGGGTGTTCAAAAACTAATTTATATGCATGTAAACGTTGTCCAAAATCATCAATCGGTTTGTTATAAACTGGATCACCATAAATTGGGTTTTTTATGTGTGATAAATGAACTCTAATTTGGTGTGTTCTTCCTGTTTCTAATTCACATTTAATTAATGATTTAGGTAAGTTATCTAAATAAAAACTTTTAAGTAAAGTTATATTTGTGACTGCATGTTTTGAGTTATTATTTGTAACTTCCATTTTAAGTCTATCTTTTTGACTGCGACCAATAGGAAGAATCAACTTCATTTTGTTACTTTCTAAAATCCCATCAGCAATCGCTATATATGAACGGTGAATGCTGTGGTCTGCAAATTTTTCAGCAAGTAATTTATGTGCTTCATTGGTTTTAGCAATTATTAATAAACCACTTGTGTCTTTATCGATACGGTGAACAATTCCTGGACGCAATAATCCATTTTCATTCGATAAATTATTCTTGAAATGATACAATAATCCATTTACTAAAGTATTATCTACGTGACCGGGCGCAGGGTGAACTGTTAAGCCACTTGGTTTGTTTAAAACACATAAATAATCATCGTCATAAAGGATTTCTAACTCCATTTCTTGTGGAATAACATGTATCTCTTTATCAATTACTCTTGTAACTTTGATTATTTGTCCTTCTTTAACTGTGAATTTTGGTTTATTCACTACAACACCATCGACAAAAACTGCTTTTTCTTCGATAAGTTGCTTTATATCGTTACGCGAAATTTCTGAATGATTACTAATATATTTATCAATTCTTTCGCTGTATTTTACTTCTAATTCAATCATATATTTAATTATATTAGATTTTCCTGATTTTATGGGGCGTATCTAATTTTATTTATTTTATAAATAACTTATGCTATATAATTTATATATGTTAGATTTTTTAGAAAAAAGAATACAAAAAACAATGGCAAAAATGTCTAAAAAGACAATGTTAAATGAATCAGATATTCTCGAAGTTACAAGAGAAGTAAAAATTGCTTTATTAGAAGCCGATGTTAATTTACATGTAGTAAAACAGTTTATAAATAATGTTAAAGAAAAAGCTTTATCAAGTGAAATTATCGGAAAATTAAATCCATCACAACAAATGATTAAGATTTTTCATGAAGAACTTGTTCATATTTTAGGAGATAAAGAGCAAGCAATTAAGATTACAAAAAAACCATTTATCATCATGATGTGTGGTTTACAAGGTTCTGGTAAGACAACAGCAACAGCAAAACTTGCTTACTACCTTAGAAAAAAACAAAATATTAAAAAACCATTAGTTGTAGCAGCAGATATTTATCGTCCAGCAGCTGTAGATCAGTTAGTTACGCTTGCTAAATCAATTCAAGTTGATTACTATGAGCAAGGTGTAAACGTACCAGCAGAAACAATTGTTGCTAATGCTTTAAAACATGCATATGAAAATGATAATGATTTAGTAATCATTGATACTGCAGGACGTTTAGCTATTGATGAAACCTTAATGGAAGAACTTGTTAACATTAAGAAACTAGCACACCCAGCAGAAATTTTATTTGTGGCTGATGCTTTAAGTGGTCAAGATGTAATCAATGTTGCTAAAACATTCAACGAAAAACTTAGTCTCACCGGTACAATCATCACAAAATTAGATTCAGATGCTCGTGGTGGGGCTGCATTAAGTATTCGTCAAGTACTTAATATACCAATTAGATTCATTGGTACTGGTGAAAAAACATCAAACCTTGAATTATTCTACCCAGATAGAATGGCAGACAGAATTCTTGGTATGGGTGATGTTATGACACTTATTGAAAAGGCACAAGAAACAATTGATGAAGGTAAAGCTAAAAACATGATTGAAAGAATGTTTTCAGGTAACTTCTCACTTGACGACTTAATGGAACAAATTAAACAAATGAAATCATTAGGAAAATTCTCTAAATTATTAAAAATGCTTCCTGGGGGTCTTGCTAATAAAATTAATGAAGAAGATATTGATAAAGCAGAAGAAAAAATGAAACTTTATCAAATACTTATGTCATCAATGACAAAAGAAGAACGTAAAAACCCTAAATTATTAAGAAACGCTTCACGTAAGGAAAGAATCCTTAAGGGAAGCGGTAGAACTGCACAAGAATATAATAAATTACTCAATGATTTTGACTCTATGTCAAAACGTATGACAGAAATGGCTAAAAAATTCAAAAATGGTGCAGGTTTTGGTGGAATGTTTTAAACTCCGTATTGGAGTTTTTTTATAACTTTTAAATTGTTTGTGGTATGATGTTTTTATATGGTATTTGCCGTTATAGCTCAGCAGGTAGAGCACTTCCATGGTAAGGAAGGGGTCGCTGGTTCGAGTCCAGTTAATGGCACCATATTTTTTTATATTTTTCATAAATATGCAAATACTTACCTCTCATCTAATATTTGATATAACAAAATTAAGGAAATTGTTTTAATAAGAGGAAAAATTAAACATAATAATAAAATTAATCGCAGAATTGGTTTAATGTTAAATTTGATAAAAAATACATCAGAAATTTTTAAATATGGAACATTTGTATTAGCAATCATATTTTTACTTATGATCAGAGTTGCAACATCTAAAATTACTTTGTTCAAGTGCGAGTTGTTAACTCGTGTTTTTTGATTTTGTAATGAAACATAATATGCATATTCCTACACACCTTAATTTCACCGTTCCATAAATTTAAAAAACGCAAACCACATAATTGTGATTTGCGATAATAGATGTTTAATTATCATTTGAATCTATATCTAAGTCATATTCGTTAAGTAACTGTTGTTTTATATTCTTTGATAAATTTGCATCCGGTAATTTAATTATTGTTACTAAAATGACATAAAATATTGCCTCTAGATCTCGTTGATCTTGAATATCCTTTTTAAAATGACTAAAATCCCAAATGTCTTTTACTAGTACACGTTTATTAAGTTCAATTGGTTTTTCGCTAAATTTTTGAAATGATTCACTTAACTTAGATGTAAATTTAGCATCTAATTCAGTGTTGTTTTTCATTTCTATTAAAGATAATCTTGATTTTCCTTTTTCAATCAATTGCTTGAATTTTTTCTTATAACTAAATCAAAAATTTCATAATCCAAATAATGAAAATAATATTACCATAGGCATAATAATATAAATAAATCATAATCCTCTGTATTTATTGAGTATTTAGGAGCTATTATTAAAGCAAAAATCAAAAAACTAGAAAAACCGAATAAACTTAATGAAAGCATAATTGACTGCGATATTAAACCTTGTTTATATATCTTTTTAAATCAATTATTTTCATAATCATCAATAATTAAATTAAAACCTTTTACAAAGGTATTATTTTTATTTAATTTATTTAATGTTTGTACTTTAACATTATCAATATATAACAATATTTTGTATATATGGTCGATTTTATTAACCATTTTAGTTTGAAAAATTATCATTATGAAACCTGGTAGCAATGGCAAGAATACCATTATAAAAATCGAAAGTATTACGTATATTGAATCCATATTTACCCTAAATTATCCTTTTTATTTTTATTTGTTAATGGTGAATTTCAATGTCAAAAAATTCTTTAATTTGTATTTTGATCCTTTTAAATTAAATATTTAACAAGATGATTATAACATTTTGTAAACGTTTCACACCGCAACATAGTTTATAAACAAAAAATTTAACAAACAAGTCATAAAAACACATCCAATCAGTTTTCTTGTAAATGGTATCAAAAATGCAAACCGCATAATTGTGGTTTGCAATAATATATAGTTATTTGTTTCTATCGTTTGTATCTATACCCAAGTCATATTCATTAAGTAGCTGTTGTTTTATGTTCTCTGATAAATTCGATTCTGGTAATTTAATTATTGTTACTAAAATGACATAAAATATTGCCTCTAGATCTCGTTTATCTTCAATATTCTTTTTAAAGTGACTAAAATCCCAAATATCTTTTACCAGTACACGTTTGTTGAGTTTAACTGGTGTTTCATTAAATTTTTGAAATGATTCACTTAATTTAAATGCAAATTCAGCATCTAATTCAGCATTGTTTTTAATTTCTACTAAAGATAATCTTGATTTTCCCTTTTCTATCATCTGCATGAATTTTTTCTTATATGTAGATTTAATATATCATAAACCAAATAATAAATTAAGTATTATGAATGGGACAAAAATAAAAATGAAGAAATCAGGTCCTAATGTATCAATTGAATATTTAGGTGCAATAACTCGAGAAAAAACTATATAAAGTATTAAAACAAAAACACTTATTAAAATTGCAACTCATAATGTTTTTAGAGCTTGTCTATATATTTTTTTAAATCAAACATTTTTAAAATCATCGATTATCAAATTAAAACCGTTTACTAGGGTATTATTTTTATTCATATTTTTTATGTTCTGTATTTTTTCATTTTCGATATAAAGTAAGGCTTTATATATGTGATTTATTTTACTTGTCATTTTTATTTGAAAAATTGATATTATAATACCGGGCACTAATAATAAAAATATAAATAAAACAATCAAAAATATTAATAATGTAGTTCTATCCATTTTTATCCTAAATTATCCTTTTTAATTTTATTTGTTAATGGTGAATCTCATATTCCAGATAATTCTTTCATTTTTATTTTGCTCCTTTTAAATTGAATATTTAATGAGATGATTATAACATTTTGTAGTCACTTCCATAAGAGCGACAATGTTTTAGATTAAATTAAAAAAACCAGAAAATCTGGCTTCTTTAAAATCTATTATTATAATGCTTCTACTTCATCTTTTAATAATGCATATGGTTTGAAACCAACTGTTTCACCAACAAGTTCACCTTTTTTGTAAACTTTTGTAAATGGAATTGATGAAACACCTGCTTCTTGAGCATATTCTTTATTTGTGTCAATGTTAACTCTATAAATATTTACATTGTTTTTTGTTGCTAATTCTTCTAAAGATGATTTGTACATTCTACATGGACCACATCATTCTGCGTAGAAAACAACTAAATTTAAATCTTCTTTTTTCTCTAATGCTGCTAGAACATCATTTTTTGTAGCTTCGTGTAACATTTTTGCCTCCGATATTTGTTTTTTGTATATCAATTATATATTAAAATATGAAAAAACTTATTTAATGCTGTTTTTTTTATTATTTTTTCACTTTTTGTTATTTTCTTAGTTTTTTTAGAATTTTTAAGATTTTAAAAAATTGTAAAAAAACAGCGATGCCCTATTTTCACCATGCGGCTATCGTCGGCACTGAAGGGCTTAACTACTGAGTTCGGAATGGATTCAGGTGATCCCCTTCGCTATTATCGCTACAAATATTGTAGCACAATTTAAAAGAGTTGAAGCAAAAAAATTATTTTTTTATTTTTTATAAATTAAAAAAGCACGGTCCCAGGTTCGAAATCTGGTTCCGCGCTTTTAAGCTTCCTTTAAAATATATTTACACACTAAACAAAAGGATCTCACACTTACTATAATGAATATAACAAGAGATCAAACTAAATCCCTGTTTACATCAAGATTTTAGTTCGATTTTTTAACTTTAAACTTTGAAAGAATATGGAATATCAATTTAATTAATTCAGAATTATAACTTTCTAGCTCTTTCGGTGTTAATGAAGATTGATTATTGAAAAAGGCACTTGTTGTCTTTTTTAAACTATTTAAAAAAGCAAATAAGACTTCTTTTTGTTGAGTAGTTAAAGAACTTTTAACTAAATGTAGATTAATTTCAAATTCAATTTGTGTATTAATCTCAACATCAACCATTCTATCTGGTCCTTCAAGTTCTAGTGTTTGTACTAAGTTTAATAACTCATTTTTAATTGAGCTTAAAAATTGAATTGGATTGTAATTATTTAAATTTAAATTTGGGACATTGAACGCTATTTTCTTATCTGTTTTTATAATATCAGGAAAACCACCATACGGATAATTTGAAACAATATAATTACTACTATTTTGTTTTACATCACTATAAAAACGTTCAATAAGTTCATTAAAAATATCATTTTCAATAACAACTTTATTTGCGGTGTCATAAACACCAAACATTTGATTTAAAGCTTGTACAAATAAAGAATCTGTTGCATAATAACCTTTATTTAATAAACTAAAAATAATATTTAAAGATTTAGATAAAGAATTATTATCGTAATTTTGTATTTGGTTGTCAATGTAACTAATTACATTTTTAATAATTTCTTTTTGCTTTGTTGCGATTTCGGCAATATTAAATGGTGCATTTTCATTATTAGGATTAAATGACAACATTGGTAGTTCATATACAAGATTAAAAATATATTTCTTGGCTATTGTTTTATTTGAAGCATTGTCACTTTTAAAATACTCAATTAGTTCATTTAATTCTTGATTTATTTCTCTACCTATTGCTAATAAATTATTATTGTTAAATTTATGAATTTCAGGTGAAGTTGATTTTTTATAATATAAATTTATAACACTTGTTTCAGGAGTTGTATATTCTGTTTTTAATGGTAATTTTGGTAAATCAGGATTAAAATACTCTGGAACATTTTCTAAACCACTTTTATCTTTCATTTCAGGTTCTGGTGTTGGTTGAATTGTAGAAGGATTTTTGATGCTTGGATCACTTAGAATTGGATCTTTTGGTTTTTCTGAGTTATCTGAATCATCATTTTTTGTATGGTTATCAATTGGGTTACTTGTATCTTTTTCATTATTTAAATCATCATTATTTGGATTTGTTTCTTTATCACTTTGGTTATCTGCGTTAGTATCTTGATGATCATTTTTATTTTCAACATTTGTTTGATCTTGGTTATCTTTTGGATTATTAGGCGGATTAATGCTTATTAATGGTTTTTCTGAATTATTTAGATTTTCGCTCGGTGAAATACCACAAGATATTGTCATTGCGGGGATGAGTATCATTTGTGACATTGCCACTAGTAGTGATTTCCTAATAATTCGTTTCATACTTAAAATTATACTAAACCCATATAAACAAGAGCAAAGAAAAAAGGGAATTTTCCCTTTCTTTTTCTATTAAAAGTCAAGATATTTTTCAATTTTTGCATATGCTTCTGGATAGTATTTTTTAGCAAAATATTGCCCAACTTTTTTAAATAAAACGATGTTTGTAACTTGATATGTTGAAATATTTACTCACTCATTTTTAGGAGTAACTGCTTTTAATAATCTCATCTCATTATTAAAGTTTTCTTCAGTAATCGCAATTCCTAATTTCTTTTGGAATACATTTGTTCAGAAATAATTTGCAATAAAACTTTCTGCGTATGCATACATTTGCATAATATTATCTTGATTTACTGGTACCTCAAATAAGTTTGCTTCATAATCTAATAGATCTGATGGGATTTTTAATTTTGATCCATTTGTTTTAAGAATTTCACCAACTACTTCTTGACCATAATCAAAAATTGCTCTTGTAGAGTTTGCGTAATATGCATCGTGTTCAATGAATTTAATTACATCATCAAATGTTTTGAAGTTATCAATTTTTAATAAATGGAAGTTGTCTTCAGTAATAGGCATGTATTCTTCCTTAAAGATTGATACAGGTTTAATAATATAGGTGTGTTCTTCAATTACATATTCATATTCTTTGTTAATTTCTTTACCAACAACAAATCTTTCATATTCATTTTCTGAATCATTATTCGCATGAGCCACATATGTTGTTTTTTGATTTGCTTGGTTTGCTTGGTTAAGTGGATAAATTTCGAAATGAATAAAATCACCAGCTTCAATTGTTGTTTTATCTACATCAATTAAAAATCTGTGTTTTGTTAAATAACCTTTAACAAAGTCTTGAACTATTGAATCAATATTCTCATTAATTTTAAATTCTGCAGTTGGTTTTTGGTCTATGTCATAAATTGATAAATCATCTACATAATAACTTCTTAAATCAACTGTAATTTCGCTTAATGAAATAACCGGATTTTCTTCAACTCCCATGAAATAAACTCTATCTTCATGTTCTTTGATGTTTTCTACTAATAATTGAGCTCTTTTTTCTCTAATGAATAATTTTTTAGCAGCTTCAAGAATTGATTTTTGATCAATCTTAATATCTTTTGATACTTCTTTTTGTGCTTCTAATTGTTTTAAAGCTTGATTTTGTAAGTTAATTCAGTCTAATCCGTCTAAATGAATTGTTTTAACGTCAAATTTCATCATATCTCCTAGGTGTTATATATCTATGTTTAGATTATAAAGTTTTATTTGTAACATTCTAAAAATTACTAATAATTTCCATTTTTGAGTTTCATAAATTTAATATTTAGTTAGTTTAAAAAATGCAATAATTTATAATTTAATTATGACTAAATTAGACGAAATTCAACAAAGAATTATTGAACTTACAAATGAAATTAATAAACTAAATCATGCTTATTATAATTTGGATAAACCTTTAACTGAGGATTATATATATGATCGTTTATTACGTGAACTAGAAGAATTAGAGATTAAATATCCTAAGTTCATCCAAGAAGATTCACCAACTAAAAAAATTGGTGGTGTACCAAGCATTGATTTTTTCAAATATACACACAAAAAACCTATGCTTTCTCTTGCTAAAGCTTATAGTTTTGAAGAAATTAAAAAATTTGTACAAGACATACAGGATTCAATTCCAAATAATCACGAATTAACCTATAGTTTAGAACCAAAAGTAGATGGATTATCTATTTCATTAATTTATCAAGATGGTAAATTAGAACGAGCAGTTACACGTGGTGATGGAAAAATTGGTGAAGATGTTACAAAAAATGCATTATTAATCAATTCTATACCTAAGAGAATTGATTATTATGAACCATTAGAGGTTCGTGGTGAAATTTATATTTCTAAAACTCAATTTAATAAAACAAATGCACAACTTTTAAAAGAATTTGATGATAAAATCAATCATTATACACATGTTTTATTGCCAGAATATAATCAAAAAATGTTTCTCTTTAACAATGGCGAATTAAAGAAAGAACCTAAGGAACCGAAAAAACCAACTGAAAATCTTTTTGCAAATCCAAGAAACATGGCTGCAGGAACATTACGTCAAAAAAACTTTGAATTATTAATTGAACGTGACTTGCAGGTAGTCTTATATGATTTAGTTGACCCATTAGAACACGGAATCTTAACACAGATGGACGCTATCGAATTTATTAGCAGATTAGGTTTTGCAACAAACCCATATAAATATATTGCGAAAAATTCTGATGATATTATTGACGCAATTAAAAAGTTTGAAGATCTTAAAGATAAATTTGAATATGAGTGTGATGGTTTTGTTATTAAACTAAATAATCTAACTTATTGAGAACAACTTGGTAAAACAGCAAAATTCCCAAAATATGCAATTGCATTTAAATATCAAACCGAAGAAGCCTATGCCACAGTAAGGAAAATTACAACAACCGTTGGTAGAACTGGAAAAATTACATACGTTGCAAACTTTGATGAAGTAAATTTAAACCAAACAAGAGTTTCTAATGCAACGCTTCATAATTATGATTTTATTAAATCTATTGGTTTGAATATTGGAGATGTTGTTACAGTGATTAAATCTGGTGAAATTATTCCTAAAATCATTATGCTCAAGGAGAAAAAAGTAGAAGGAATATATCCTAAACAACTCAATTGTCCAATGTGTCATAGTCTTTTAATTGAATATGATGGTATAGTTGATCAATTCTGTGTTAATGATGAGTGTAGTGAAAAACTTATTAAAAATATGATTCACTTTACATCACGTAATGCAATGAATATTCAAGATTTAGGTGAATCAATTGTTCGTATCTTGTTTGAAAATAATCTTATTAGCGATTATGCTTCAATTTATGAATTACATAATTATAAAAATGAACTTTTAAACCTTCCACGCTTTGCCGAGAAAAAAGTTGATAACTTATTAAACTCAATTGATCAGTCACGTAATGTAATGCTTTATAAGGTTCTTTTTGCCCTTGGAATTAAGCACATTGGTTTACAAGTTGCTCAAATTATTACTGAAAATATGTCTAAATTGTCCGATTTAACTAATAAGACTTTCTTAAATAATTTAATACTAGTTAATTCGATTGGTCCAGAAATAGTAAATTCTTTAATCGAATATATTTCTGACGAAAATAATGTTGAACAAATCCACAAATTAGATAAAGTTTTAAATTATGTTAAAGATACAACAGAAAAAACAAATAAATTAAATGGTTTAACTTTTGTAGTTACAGGTAAGCACTCAATAGATCGAGATGACTTTAAAAAACTCATAGTTGATAATGGTGGAATTGCTTCGTCATCAATATCTAAGAAAACAAACTATCTCATTGCAGGTGATAATTCAGGAGATAGTAAACTAACAAAAGCAAAAGACCTTGGCATAACAGTAATTAATGAAAATGATTTTCTAGAAATGATTAAATAAAAACAAATCCACAAAAGATTTGTTTTTTAATTTGAATTATCTTGGTTCCATAGGACCAAAAAATGGTAAAGCACTTTGAGATGTTTGTGATAATAAATAAGCACTATTCGCAGCATAACTGTCTGCTGCTTCATTTAAACTTCTAATTCCTTCATCTTGTAATGGGTTTGGATTATATGTTCTATATTGCGATGAAGCTAAAAATGATAAAGCTTCGTCATTAGTTAAATCGAGAATTTTATCCATTGCTTCTTTTGATAAGTTCATTGTTTTTTCAAAAAGAGAAACTAATGTATCGATAAACTCAACACCTTTATCTGTTAATTTTGTATCACTTAATTTTGGTATATGAATTGTAAATGTTGCTTGGATTTTACTTTTTGTTGGATAAATGTGTGTTTTATTGTCATCATTTGCAATTTGAATTTTCTTCATTTCTTCATTAATTTTTTGGAGTGATCTTTTGAAATTTTCTGTACCATTTCAATTTGATGTTCCGAAGTCGATAACATGATCTTCTAATACATATTTATCACTATTTGTAAAAATATCGTGGAATTTTAAACCTTTTAATTTGGTTTTGTCACCATTTAAAGTCGAAATAAATTCTGCGTATTGTTTTGTTGAAAATAATTCATTAACATCTACTGATGCAAGGTTTTCATTAGCATTTTTAACAAAACTTAATATTGGACTTGTTTCAAGAGCAAGATTTAAAATTGCCACAGGATCAATTTGTTGATTTTCAGGAATTCCAGCACCATATGGTGAAGATTTTAAAATTTCTTGAATATTTAAGGTGTAACCTTCAGGTGAAGTTAAAGCATTAAAGATTTCTTTAAAATTTGGTAATAATGATCCAAGAACATTACCAAAAAGAGTGTTGAAGTTTTCTTCAGAAGCTTTGATTGTATCCTTGTCAATGAAAACGAATGAATGAGTTTCTACATCTAAAGGTAATTGTAATGTAACTGCATGTGAATTTTTAATTCCATCAGCTATTTTTTTAATTGAGTCGGTTAAGAAATCAAAAAATGCATTAGTAACCTTTTTCATTTCATTTGAAATTGTTTTCCTTCTCCTTTTGAAGGTGTTTTAATAATTTCGCTTAAATTAATGTTTGCTTTTAATTCTGTTTTTTGTTTTGTTTCTGATGAACATGCTACTGTTGTTGCAATAAACCCTGTAGCACTAACTGCGGCAAAAGCTGGTAAAATAAATTTTCTAATTTTTCTTTTCATAGTACTTTAATTATAAAATAATTAAATACTCTTAATTTAATTTTCCACAAATATGCTTTTTACGCCTATTATATAGGCATAAAAAATATGAAAATAATTTTATTAACCACTTAATTTCGATATGAAAACTATAAACTTAATGTCAAATTATTGACTAATTGAAAAAACAAAAAATAGCTAGACTAGCTACTTTTTTTAGGGCAAATTGATTTATTATTTTGTTCTTTTAATTTCTTTAAGACGTGCGCTTTTACCTCTACGGCTTCTCATGTAGAATAATCTTTTTCTACGAACTTTGTTTGAACGAACTACTTCAATGTGAGCGATTAATGGTGAGTTAACAGGGAATGTTCTCTCAACACCTACACCATATGAATCTTTTCTAACTGTGAACATTTCTCTTGTTCCAGATTCTTTTTTGCTAATTACAAGCCCTTCAAAGATTTGAATACGTTCTTTTTCACCTTCACGGATACGAACGTGCACTTTAACGTTGTCACCTGTTGTAAAAGCAGGTAAGTCTGTACGTAATTGTGATTTTTCAACAACTTCTAATAATTTATTTCTCATTTTTCTTTATCCTTTCAAGAATATCAGGTCTATTCTTACGAGTTTTCGCAATTTGTGCCTGTTTTTTTCATTCTTCTATTTCCTTGTGATTTCCACCAAAAAGCACTTCTGGAACTTTCATTCCTTTATACTCGCGTGGTCTAGTGTATTGTGGATAATCTAATAATCCAACACCTTGAAATGATTCATACACATGCGATTCTTCTCTAATTACATTAGGAAGTAATCTAGTAACTGCATCAGCCATTACCATCGAAGGTAATTCGCCACCAGTTATCACATAATCACCAATTGATAATTCAATATCAACTAGCTCAACTACTCTTTCATCAAAACCTTCATATCTCCCAGAAATAAACGTAATTTGATCATATTTGGTCATTTCTTGAGCGATTTCTTGAGTAAATTGTTTTCCTTGAGGAGTTACAAGAACTTTATAACCACCTCTATCTTTTAGCGAATCTAAAGCTAAATCAATTGGTTCTACTTGTAAAAGTAAACCGTGACCACCACCATAGATTTCATCATCTACTTTGCGGTGTTTATTTTTGCTGAAATTTCTAAAGTCAACAACTTCAAAGTTGATAAGGTTTTTATCTTGAGCCTTTTTCATAATGCTTTCATTAATAAAAGGTTCAAAGTAGTTAGGAAATAATGTAAGAAAATTAATTTTCATTATTTTTTAAGTTCAGCTGTTAAGTTGTGAGCTTTGAATAAGTTAGCAACTGTAATTGTAGGTTGTGCACCTTGAGCGATTCATTTAGCTGTAAGTTCTTTATTTAAAACAAATTCTTTTGAGATTGGATTGTAGTGTCCTAAAGCTTCGATAAATTTTCCGTCACGTGGTGCTCTTGAGTCAGCAGCAACAATTTTGTATACTGGTCTGAACTTGTCACCCATTCTTTTAAGTCTGATTTTAACCATATTTGTCCTCCTTTGTCTGACAAGCATAAGTGCTTGACAGTAATCAATTTATGTATATATTATACTAGATAAAAATCGAGTTAGATAAATTATTTTTTCCAAAATTATTGTTAAATGAATAACACTATATTTTAGGTGAAAACATAAAAAAATCAGCTTATTTTGCTGACTTTAAAACTATGTATAAATGTTAAATTAAATAATATATGATGCAATATATCAACTTGGTAAGTAATCTGGGTAATAAATATTAACAATTACAAATGACATTAAACCTAATAAGAATATTACATAAAGTAAATCTCTTCAACCTGGTTTAATAACTCTGTATTTAACTCTTTTTGCATAAGGATCATAACCGCGAGTTTCCATTGAATTAGATAAATCTTCTGCTTTTGCGAATGATGAAACGAAAAGTGGAATAATTAAAGTTGTAAATGCTGCTATTTTTTCTTTTAAATTACCGTGTCTAAAATCTACACCACGCGATGTTTGAGCTTTGATAATTCTATTTGCTTCATCAATTAATGTAGGTATAAATCTAAGTGCAATTGAAATAATCATTGCAATTACGTGTGTTGGTACAAATAAGAATTTTAATGGATATAAGATATCTTCAATAGCTTTTGTTAATAAGATTGGTCTAGAAGTATTTGTTAATAATGCAGTAAGAATAATCATAATATAAATTCTAAGGAATAGAGATAGTGTTCTATTAATTCCATCTCAGTTTATTCCATAAGCAATATTTAATTTTGTTTCAATACCATTAATTTTCACTGTTGTGCTAGTTGATGATGCGACAATGGTTCATAGCATTTTTCCACCATTCTCTTGACCATAAAGGTATTTGATTGCATTGTTTTGTGATAATGCGTCGACTTTTAAAATACTTTGATAATCATTTATTCCAGTGATATTTGTAATTGTATACATATTCACCAGGAATATAACTACAGTAATGAATATTGGTAGTTTCATTAATCTAAAAACTGGTCCGATTTTTTTAGTTGTTCAGATGTACATGATTACTAACGGCGTTAATAAAATCAACATATCAACATAATATCTAACTAAAAAGACCATCACTAAGTAAAAAATAACTGATAGTAATTTAATTCTAGGATCAATACGATAAAGAATACTACTCCCAGGAATGTAACGACCGAAAACACTTTTCATTAGTTACCTCCTTTTTCTTTTCTGTATTGGTTTAAAAATACAACCAATTCATCTTCTGAAAGAACCTTAGGAACTGGAATATTATTTTTTCTTAATTTATTTACAAACTCAAGCAATTGAGGTGGTTGTAAGTTGTTTTCTTTTAAGAAATCAACATCATTAAGAATTTCATATGGATCACCATCTTTTACAATAGTTCCTTTTTTAAATAAAACAATTCTCTTTGAATACTTAAGAACATTATCTAAATCATGAGTAACATTAATAATTGTTTTACCTTGCTTATTTAAATTATTAAGAATTTCTAAAATTTCTTTTACACCAACCGGATCTAATCCAGCTGTAGGCTCATCAACTACAAGAAAATCAGGTTGCATTGCTAAAATACCAGCGATTGCAACTCTTCTTTTTTGCCCACCGCTAAGCTCAAAAGGACTACGATTAAGATATTCTGGTGGTAAACCAACCATTTCTAAAACTTCTTCGGCAATTTTATATGCTTTTTCTTTTTCGACACCAAAAGCAATTGGACCAAAGGCAATATCTTCTTTGATTGTACCTTTAAAAAGTTGATATTCAGCAAATTGAAACACAATACCAATTCTTTTTCTAATTGGTTTTGGTGAGTTTTTCTTAAATAGTGAATATTTACTTGTTTTCATAACTTTAGCTTCAGTAAACTTTAATCTATCAATTTCTTTTTTTGTTTCTGATGCTTGGGTGTAGTTATAAATGAAAATTTTCTTTTCTTTTGTTAATTGTTTATTAAAAGCACGTTCATCAGTAAATTTATCTTTATTTTCTTTAGAAAAGTCTTGAATAAACTTTTGTGTCTCTTGCTTTAATTCATTTTTGAATTGTTTTTGGAGTTCTTTGATTTTATATTTATTATCTTTAAACTTAATTTTTAATTCTTTTGTAACTTGTTTTAAGGCATTTTTATATTCTTGCGAGTTAATATCATATTTTGATGCAAGCACTTCTTTTTGTCTTTCAAGTTCAAGTTTAAAAGTTAAAGAAATATTATCAATGAATTCTCAATTAATTTCACCAGATGAAGGTTCTAGCAATTTATTTAAGTGTTCAATAAAAGTTGTTTTCCCTGAACCAGTTGAACCAATAACACCAACATATTCACCATCATTAATTTCACAGGAAACATCCCTAAGAGCAGTGAATTCTCAAGGTGTTTTAGGATTAAAAGTATGACTTATATTTTTAACTTTTATTTGCATATTTCTTTAATTAATTCTCTTTCATTATATGTTGGTTCAATACCATCTAGCATTTCAGAAATTCTATAAATAAACGGTGAATCAATTTTTGCTATATCAATAATCTCTTTATTTCTAAGAATTTCTTTTGGTGATCCAGATGCAACTAATTTACCTTGCGCAAAGACAAGACATTTATCAGCCAAAATAGCTTCATCCATGTCATGAGTAATTGAAATTAGAGTTTTGTCTTTAGATTTTTGGATTTCTTTAATTATTTTTAAAACACTGTCTTTTCCTTTAGGATCTAACATCGATGTAACTTCATCAAAGATAACTATTTCAGGATTTAACGCTAATACAGATGCGATTGCAACCCTTTGCTTTTGTCCTCCAGAAAGATTTTCAGGTTCACGTTCTAGATATTCGTTCATATCTACTTTTTCTGCAAATTTAACAATTAAATCTTTCATTTCAGGTTGTGGAATACATCTATTTTCAAGTCCAAAAGCAATATCATCTTCTACAGAAGAACCCACAAATTGATTATCTGGGTTTTGGAAGATAATCCCAATTTTTTTTCTAATTTCAGATAGGGTTTCACGTGCATATGTTATTCCATCAATTGAAATTGTCCCTGATTGAGGTTTCAATAATGCTACAAGTACTTTTGATAAAGTGCTTTTACCACTACCGTTGTGCCCTAAAATAGCTACATATTGACCTTTTTCTATTTCAAAGGAAACATCATCCAATGCAGATTTTTTATCATCGGGTCTATATCTAAATGTTATGTTTTCAACTTTTATCATATTTAAATTTTATTAAAAAACTAATTCTGAAATAGTTTTTTATCCTTTACTCATTTTATCTTTGTGTAATTGTTCAACCACAGGTTTATATTTTAATCTATGGATTGGTGTTACTCCATATATTTCTAATGCGGTTTTGTGTAATTTAGTGAAATAACCTTTATGCTTTTCAAAACCATATTCTGGATATATTTTTGCATATTCATCAAGCATATTGTCCCGTACAACTTTTGCAATAATGCTTGCTGCTGCTATTGAAATCGATTTTGTTTCACCTTTTACTAAATTAAGTTGTTTAATATTTGTCTCAATTGGTTCAAAATCAGTTAATACTAAATCAGGTTGGTGCTTAAGTTTTTTAATACAGTTAGCCATACCAATTCTTGATTGAGCTTTTGGGTTAGATGAGTTTAATTCATCTAAACTTCTAACATCAATTGCTATCTCGATTGCATCCCTCATGATTTGTTCGTATAACTTTTCACGTTTTTTATGACTTGTTACTTTTGAATCTTTGATGTTGTCATCAACATAACCGGTCGGTAAAATCACACAAGCAGTAACTAATTCTCCTGCTATACAACCTCTTCCGACTTCATCGCATCCAGCAATAACTTTGTATTCATTAGAATACAATTTTTCATACATTTGGTCATTTCAATACATATAAAAATTATATTACTAATTGAAAATATTTCTACACCCTTATTTTGTATACAAAATAAAAGAAAAAGCAGTATTAAACCACTTTTTCGCTTTGGAATATTTTTGCTAGAAACTCACCAGTTGAGCTATTCGGAGTTTTTGCTACTTTTTCAGGCGTACCAGTTGCTAAAACTCTACCACCTTTGATACCGCCTTCTGGACCTAGATCAATGATATAATCGGCACATTTTATTAAATCTAAGTTATGTTCAATCACAACAACTGAATCCCCACTATCAACGATTCTGTTTAAAATTGCAATAAGTTTTTTGACATCATGAGTATGTAAACCTGTTGTCGGTTCATCTAAAACATAAACAGTACGTCCTGTTGCTTTCTTTTGTAAGTAAGTAGCTAACTTAACACGTTGCGCTTCCCCACCACTGAGTGTTGTTGACATTTGACCTAATTTAATATAGTCTAAACCTACATCAGAAAGTATTTGTAATTTTTCGATAATTTTGGGTTTATTCTCAAAAAAATCAATCGCTTCTGCTACACTCATTTCTAAAATTTGTGAAATATTTTTGTTGTGATATTTAATCTCTAATGTTTCACGATTATATCTTTGCCCATCACAATCATCACATGGTACAAAAACATCTGGTAAAAAGTGCATTTCAATTTTTATAAAACCATCGCCAGAACATTTTTCACATCTACCACCAGGTACATTAAAACTAAATCTACTTTTTGTATAACCTCTTACACGTGATTCTTCGACGTTTTCATAGATTTCTCTAATATCATCAAAAACACCTGTGTATGTAGCAGGATTACTACGTGGCGTTTTACCAATCGGACTCTGGTTAACTGCAATAACTTTGTCAATATTTAGTAAACCACTAATTGAATCAAATTTAGCTTTTTTACGATTATTTCCATCTACAAGACCTAAAGTGTATTGAATACCTCTAACAAATATTTCATTAATTAAAGTACTTTTACCACTACCACTAACCCCTGTAATTGCAGTTAAGCATCCAAGCGGAATTTTTACGTCAATATTTTTCAAATTATTTTCTCTTGCGCCATGAATTATTACTTCTTTTCCATTACCTTTACGTCTATGTGTAGGAGTTGGAATGGTATATTCTTTTGAAAGATATTTACCTGTAATAGATCTATCTACAGAAACAATATCTTCTAGTGTACCATGTGCAACAACTTCACCACCATTTACTCCAGCATTTGGGCCGATATCAACAATGTAATCAGCTGAATAAATTGTATCTTCATCGTGTTCTACTACGATTAAGGTATTTCCGATATCAACCATATGTTTAAGTGTGTTGATAAGTTTTAAATTATCCTTTTGATGCAATCCAATTGAAGGTTCATCTAAAACATATAAAACACCTGTTAAATTTGAACCAATTTGAGTTGCAAGTCTAATTCTTTGCGCTTCCCCACCACTAAGACTTTCAGCACTACGATTAAGAGTTAAATAATCTAAACCAACATTTTTAAGAAATGTTAATCTATCAATTAACTCTTTTGTAATTAAGTTTGAAATTTGTTTTTCATGGTCAGAAAGTTTTTCAACTAATTTTTTTATGTTTTCTAATGCATTATCAATTGAAAATTGAGTAAATTCATAAATATTTTTACCATCGACTTTAACCGCTAAAGCGCTTTGATTAAGTCTTGAACCTTTACATTCATGACAAACAAATGTTCCCATATATTTTTTTAAATAATCACGTCTTCTATCACTTGAAGTTGAATAATAATAATTTTCTATTTTTGTAACAATACCTTCAATTTCACGATATCTTCTAGTGTAGTTTCCGTTTACCGATAATAAACTATATTCAATTTCTCTATCTGAACCGTATTTGACTATATTTAAGTCTCTTTCGTTCATTTCATCTAATGGCAGATCTTTGTCAATATCATAATAAACTAATAGTTGATTAAATTCTTGTCATTCTAAATTTGTAGTATTAATTGTATTTTCAAAATATTTTATTGCACCATTATTAATGCTTCTTCATTGTTCAGGGCATATTGCATCGAAGTCAGCTTTAAACTCAACCCCAAGACCCTTACAGTTTTCACACATACCAAACGGAGCATTAAAAGAAAACAAACGTGTCTCAATTTTAGGCATTTCAAAATCTTTATGAATACATGAGTGCAATTTTGAGAAAGTAAGTATTTCATCGGTGTCGACATTTTCGACTTTTAATAATCCACCAGATTTTTCTGTAGCAATATCAATCGCTTCAGCAATTCTATTGTAATTTTCTTCTTTTAATGGAACACGATCAATAACTAAATCAATGGTGTGTTTGTGATTTTTTGATAACTCAATTTTATCTTCCAACATCATAATTTGACCATCAACTTTAACACGCATATAACCTTCATTTTTTAATTTTTCAAATAAATTAGCATGTGTTCCTTTTTCGTTATCAACTAAAGGAGAATAAATAATTAGTTTCGATTGGTCTTTTAATTTAAAAATAGTTTTTAAAATATCTTTTGATGTTTGTGATGAAATTGCAATATTATGATTTGGACAATATGGAACCCCAATTCTAGCAAACAATAAACGTAAGTAATCATAAATTTCAGTTACCGTACCAACAGTTGAACGTGGATTATTATGAACTGTTTTTTGCTCAATAGAAATCGATGGACTTAAACCTTCAATTTTATCAACATCAGGTTTTTTGGTTCCACCTAAAAACATTCTTGCATATGAACTAAGTGAATCAACATACCTTCTACGACCTTCTTCATAAATGGTGTTGAATGCAAGTGAACTTTTACCGCTACCACTAATACCTGTAAAAACAATCAATTTATTTTTTGGAATGACTAAATCAACGTTTTTAAGGTTATTTTCACGTGCTCCTTGTATTATTAATACATTTTCTTTTGACATAACCCTCCTATTTACTTTCAATTTCAATTAGAATATCTCTTAACTGAATCGCTCTTTCATAATCTAATGCTTTTGCAGCTTCATTCATTTGTTGTTTGATATCTGCAATTAATTCTTGTTTTGATGATGATAATGCTTTTTCTTTTTGTTGTTTCTTACCATCTTGTGATTTGCTTAATAATAATTCAACTGCATTCATAATGTCATGACCGTGAATTTGTTCAGTAATTGGCTTAATAATTGTTTGTGGTGTGATATTGTGCTTTTTGTTGTAGGTGATTTGAATTTCTCTTTTCTTTTGATTATCATCAATACACTCTTGCATTGCCTTAGTAATTTTATCAGCATAGAATATCGCTTGTCCATTGGCATTTCTGGCGGCGCGACCAGTAATCTGAATCAAACTTTGTGTATTACGATTGATACCATTTGTATTATCTGCTTCAAGAACAATAACTTTTGATATCTCAGGAACATCAATTCCTTCACGAAGTAATCCAATTCCAACAACAACTTCATAAATTCCCATTCTTAACTTACGTAAAATTTCATTACGTACAAAAGTATTATGGTCTGAGTGCATATAAGCAGATTTAATTCCACGTTCTGAAAGATATGAAGATAATTCCTCAGCAACTCTTTTTGACACTGTTAAAACAAATGTTCTCTCATTGCGCTCGCGTTGTTCTATGATTGTGTCATAGATATCTTCGATTTGTCCCGCCGTTGGTTTAATAATGATTTCAGGATCTAAAAGTCCAGTTGGTCTAACGAATAATCTAGCAACATTTTCTTTTGCTTTTTTCATTTCATATTCATTTGGCGTTGCTGAAATAAATATTTTTTGAAACTTAAAATCATTTTCAAATTCTTTGAATGTTAATGGTCTATTTTCATAAGCAGATGGTAATCTAAACCCGTAATTAACTAATGCATCTTTACGGGCTTTGTCTCCCTTGTACATTGCTCTAGCTTGCGGAATGAACATGTGAGACTCATCAATTATCATGAGTGCATCATCTGGTAAATAATCTAATAATGTATATGGACGTTGACCAAAATCTCTACGATCAAGGTACATTGAGTAATTTTCAATTCCCTTACATACACCAAACTCTTTCATATCATCAATATCATTTTTAACTCTTTGAGATATACGTTCTGCAAATAATAATTTCTTGTCACGTGTAAATTGAGCAACTTGCTTTTGTAATTCATCTTGAATTTTGGGAATTATAAGATCATAAATCGAATTTTCTGTTGCATAAGCGTTACCAGGCGGAATGATAAAAGAATTATCTTTTTTGATAACTTCTTTTGTTGTAGGATCAATAACTGCAATTTCTTCGATTTCATCACCAAAGAAACTAACACGTAGTGCTATTTCTTCATCATCAGCAGGCCTAATAATTACCACATCTCCCTTTACAGTAAATTCACCAGGAACTTGATCGGTATCATTACGATCATATGAAATTTGTACAAGTTTACTTGCAAAATCTTTGACAGAAATATTTTGAGTACGATAAATTCTATAAAATGACTCTTTATAAATATTTGGATTTAATGCTCCATAAATCGCACTAACACTAGCAACAATAATTACATCACGTCTAGTTAGTAGAGAATTATATGCACTTAATCTTAAAATTTCAATTTGCTCATTTGTGCGAGAATCTTTATCAATATAAGTATCAGTACTTGGTTTATACGATTCAGGTCTATAGTAATCAAAATAACTAACAAAATATTCAACAGCATTTTCAGGGAAAAATGATTTCAATTCACTATACAATTGACTTGCTAGAGTTTTGGTGTGAGATAAAACAATAACCGGTCTATCAAACTGTTTTATTACGTTAGCAATAGTAAAAGTTTTACCCGATCCAGTAACACCGTGTAAAACTTGATTTTTTTCGCCTTTTTTGATAGTGTTTACCATTTTTTCAATTGCTTGAGGTTGATCTCCAGCAGGTTTATAATTTGCTTTTAATTTAAAGATTCCCATAATGTCAAAATTATACATTTTTTTATTTTTTAAATATCTTTGATGTTGCAAATATTTCATAAAAATAACATTTTTTTACCTTTTTAAGTCTGAAAATTCTTTTTTTTGTATAATTTTCACATGATTGAAAACACTACAAAGAATTCCCTATTTCATGATTGAGATAGAAAAAGAAAAATGGCTTTTTGAGCAGGTATTGCAATCTTGGTAATTATAGTTTTATGTACTATTTGAACATGAATAATTTATAACTATGATGAGTTGATTCCTGCATTAAAATACACAAATAATTCCAGTCATTTTGGACAACCTGTTTATGCTCGTTATTGAGCAGTGACTTATACTTTTACTTGAATGAGTAATATTTTTCTAGCATTTGCTTTAATTCTATATGCAATTTGACCTAAAAATTGAATTACACAACGTATGCTTTTCTTAGCTACAATTTACATAACAATTACAATGTTGATTTTTTGAGCACTTGTATTTCCATCAGTTTTTAAAGGTGAACCGGCACAAAAAATTATCGTAAGTACATTTGTGCACTTTGTAACACCAATTATTGCTTATGTTGCTTTTGTAAAAAATCGTAAAGAAATTGAAATTTCAAAAAAAGTTATTTGATACTCATCTATAGCATTATTCATTTACTGATTATTTGCATTAGTATTATTCCTTGTCTCAATTCCATACTTGAATGAAGTATTCAAAGACACAAGCAAAGAATGATTAAATTCACCAGAAGGTAAAGAATACTATAAGTATATTAGACCTTACATTTATCCATTTTTAGATTTCTCAAGACCATTATTTGTAAAAACAGATAATAATGCATTAAAAGTATTATTAAATATGGCGATTGTGGTTATTGGATTTTTTATCCCACCATTTCTTGGTTATGTATGAAAATGATCATGTAAGTTGCAATATGCTGTAAAAAATAATAAAAAAATAGAAATCACACAAACCCAAAACTCCTAGGATATTGGTATAAATGAAAATAAGCAACTTTTTAAGGTTGCTTATTTTCTTATATTTTCTTTTTCTTATCTTCTTCAAGATTTTTATTAATTCTTGCAAGAATATCACTAATTGTTTTTGCAGTTTTTGCTTCTGTTTGTTTTACTTCTTCTATGAATTTTCTATCTTCCATTATTTGTTCTTTAGAAAATTTAATCGCTTCAATTTTTGTTGCTTTATCACTTCAATAAATATTGAAACTTGTTTTTTCCGGATTATCAGCATTTAAATGGTAAATTCTAGGTTCATTACTTGAAACAGAATATTGTTTAACTTCTTGAATATCAGTTTGACCTAACTGATCTTTTATTATTATATTTAAATCATTTACGTCTTCTGAAACTGAAGAAATAGTGAATTTCTTAGCAGATTTATTATATGGTCTACCTTTGATGTTTTTAGGTATAAATGGTAATATTGATGCTTTAAACCTTTGAATTTGACCATCATCAGAGATCATATTGATTAAACCATTTGGATCAACAGTAATAAATGTTCTAACCTTATCATCAAGCGATAAGTACACACCTTTATTTCCCTTTGCCTTAGTACTATAAATTGCCACGTCATTTTCAGAGTATTTTGAAGCAAGACCATTTTCAGTAAAGATAACAATATCTTTCGACCCATTTGTTAATGTTGCATTAACTACATAGTCATCTTTTGCTAATGAGATAGCTGTATATGCTTTATTTAATCTTGAAACATTAAAGTCTTTTAATAAGGTTTTTTTGAAAACACCGTTTCTTGTTCCTATATTTACATAAACTAAACTATCTCAATTTGAAACTTCGATTATAGATACAATTTCCTCTGAAACTCTAAAATCTGCAAATGATGATAAATATGTTCCTAAATCTTTTCATTTAGATTCTTGAATTTTATAAATAGGAACAATAATATAATTTCCAAGATTTGTAAGTATTAATAAATTGTTTAATGTATTAACTTTGTTTGTATAAATTAAGTAGTCATCATCTTTTAAAGCATAAGTATCTAATGAGTTTGAATCAACAACCCTTTGTGATAGACGTTTTATATAACCCATACGTGAAATGTAAAGATTAATCATCTCTTCTTTAATAAGATCAGTTTCATCATATGAGAAGTCAAATTCTTTTTCTTCTACTTTCGTCTTTCTAGGTGTGGTAAAAAGTAGTTTCATTTGACTTAATTGGTCAATGATAAATTTATTAAACTCATTTTCGTTGTTTAATAAAATTTGCATACGTTTGATATCTTTTTCTAGCTCTGCTTTTTCAAGTAAATATGCTTCTTTATCAGTTTTACTTAAACGGTAAAGTCTAAGTTCTGCAATCGCTGTAGCTTGATTTTTTGTGAAATCAAAAAATTTGATTAAGTTTTCAATAACACCCGATTTTGAACCTTCAGATTTTATAATAACTTCAATAACTTTGTCTGTAATTTCTGAGACTTTTATAAAACCTAAAACAATTTCTAAACGTAATTTTTGTTTTTCTAAATCAAAGAACAATGTTTTTGTTTTTACATCTTTTACATGTGTAATATAGGCATCAATCAATTCCACAATCCCCATTGTTTTAGGTGAATTATTCTTGATGCAAGTGTTGTTGTAGTTATAACTTATTTTTAAATCTGTTTTTTGGAATAAGTAACTTAAGATACTACGTTCATTTGCTCCTTGATCAAGTGTGATAAGAATATTAATACCATCACGATCAGATTGATCTTTTATTTCTAAAACACCATCAATTTCTTTATTTTGAATGATTAAATCAATGTCATAAACTAATTTAGATTTAACTACACCATAAGGAATTTCGGTAATTTCGATAAATTTATTTTTATCTTTTTCATACACTTCATATTTACTAAATAAAAGAATTTTATTCTTTTGGTTTTGACCTAATTCAAAGGCTTCATAAATACCTTTATCACCCTTTATCACACCACCAGTTGGAAAATCTGGCCCTTGTATTAAGCTAGCAATATCATTAAATGGTGCTTTAGGATGTAGAATACGATAAATTGTGGCATCGATTATTTCACCTAAATTATGAGGCGGCATATTTGTCGCCATACCAATGGCAATACCCATTGAACCATTAACTAATAAGTTAGGAAAAATCGATGGTAAAACAACTGGTTCCATTTCTGAATCGTCAAAGTTAGGAACAAAACTTACCGTCTGTTTTTTAATATCATTTAAAATTCATTCAGCAATTTTACCCATTCTAACTTCTGTATAACGCATTGCAGCTGCTGGATCATTATCAATTGAACCAATATTTCCGTGCATATCTAATAATGGTAAATTCATTTTTCATCATTGAGACATATTAACCATTGCCTCATAAACAGATGAATCACCATGTGGGTGATATTTACCAATTACATCACCAACAATACGCGCTGATTTTTTATATTGTTTATCATTAAAAAGACCAAGTCCATACATAGAAAATAAAATTCTTCTTTGAACAGGTTTAAGACCATCACGAACATCTGGTAAAGCTCTTTGTTGAATAACATACTTAGAATATTTACCAAATCTATCAGACATAATTTTGTCTAATGATTCATTAATTATTTTCTCAATCGCTTGATTTTTTTTCATACTTTTACCACCATTTCTAATTTGTGAATAACTATATATATTTTAAATTATTTTATTTTCATGATGTTATTTTTCAACAAATGCCATAAAAAATAGCAAAATCTTAAGATGATGCAAAAAATTAAAATTTCATAAAAAGTTGCTTTTATAGTAAAATACATTCATAGTATATACAACAACATTACATTCTAAAGAAATATTAATTAATATGAAAAGGAAAAAATATGCGTAAAGTAGTAAGACTTAAAAACAAAATGCGTGCTGAAGCTCGTGCAAAAAAACTTGCAAAAGAACGTGCACGTGATTTAAGAAGAGCAGAAAAAGCAGCTCAAGAACAAGCTTAATAATTAGGACCTTTAAAGGTTCTTTTTTATTACTTTTTCTCTTATTTATAATGGTTTTTGAACAAAGATAAACTTGAAAAAACTCAAAATATGAAAATTTTGCATATGTTTAACTTTTACACCTATATTTAAGGACTAAAAGTAAAAAATAAAAATATTTTTTGTTATTTAAAAATGCTCATTTTTTATTATTGTATAATACTAATTAGAATAGTACAGGAGTGAAAAATGAGTTACAAAGCGCTTTATAGAAAATATCGCCCACAGACCTTTAATGATGTGGTCGGTCAAGATAATATAATCACTACATTAAAAAACATTTTGCAATCAAGAAAGATTGGACACGCTTATCTTTTTAGTGGTCCAAAAGGAACAGGTAAAACATCTGTAGCTAAAATCTTTGCAAATGTAATTAATTGTATGCATCAAGATGATGTAACTATTGCTTGCGACTACTGTAGAAAAACTTTTAACACTAACCTTGATGTTATTGAAATGGATGCAGCTTCAAACAATGGTGTTGATGAAATTAGAGATTTAAAAGAAAAAATTGAACAAGCACCAATTAATTCTAAATTTAAAATTTACATCATCGATGAGGTTCACATGCTTACAAAAAGTGCTTTTAATGCATTATTAAAAACACTTGAAGAACCACCAAGACATGCAATCTTCATTTTTGCAACTACTGATCCACAAAAAATACCTCTTACAATTCGTTCTAGAGTTCAAACATTTAACTTTAATAGAATGAATGAGAAAAACATTGTTTCGCACTTAAAAAACATTTTGGAACAAGAAAATATTTCATATACTGATGAAGCACTTAAAGTTATTGCCAGACTTTCAAGCGGGGGGATGAGAGATGCTTTATCAATTGCAGATCAAGCAAGTTCATTTAATAATCATCAAATCACTTTACAAGACTTATATTCAAATTTCGGAATTTTATCAACCGATGAAATACTTGAAACCATGAATATCATTATTAACAGTAATGTCCAAGAATTGATTGCCAAAGTTCAATCCTTACAACAACGTGGAATTGACCCACAACAATTCGTTTTATCATTAATCACTTTTAACAAAGAAAAAATAATCTTAAACAAAACACAAGATACTCAATTAATCAGTTACTTCACTGATTACCAACTAAATTCATTACAAATTTCTTTATCAAATCTTTTCAAATTAACAGATTCACTTTACGAGATACTAACTAAAATCCAAAAATCTGAGTTTCCATTTGAAATTATTGAGTTAGGTTTATTAAAACTTACACAAGAATTTGAACCTAATAACGATGAAGTAGTTATTCACACTCCAACTCAAATTGCAGAACCAGTTCAAAAACCAACAATACAAAAACCTATTACTCCTACAAAAATAGTCGAAGAAGTCATTGAAGAAAAATCTGAACCTAAAAACGAAGTTGATTTATCTGTAAAACACATAGACAAAATATCTAAGACAAAAACTGAAGATATTCAACAACACACAACCGAAAGTATTTTAGACTTAGTTTCAAACAGTTTTAAATTCAATATCAAGCGTGATAACAAAACAGAAATAGTTGATAATACATCTGTTGGAATTGACCTTATAAACAGCAATAATCCAAGTATTGAAACAAATGAAGAGATAACAACACAAGAACAAGCATCAGATTTAGAAGAAATTGTTCAAGCACGTGTGCAAGGTTTCTTAAACGAACCAAATAAAAACCCATTTTTAGCATCTAAGATTATCAAAGAACAAAGAGAAACTAAAGAAGTAGATTTAAACTATAAAGAATTAGTTGACGAAAATAATAAAACACAATCACTTGTTAATGAAATGTTAGATAAAACTAGAGAATTCTTAGTTGACGATAATGAGCACATTGGGGATGATCGTGATATTGATACTTCAATGATTGATCAACTTAACACTGGTGAAACAGATAATTTTATTTCAACTAGAGAAATCGATATCAATAAAACAGATCAATATAATGAAATTTTAGATGATACAACACAAACAACTAACTCCTATAATGACTTATTCCAAGTGATGAACGATCAAACACAAACCTTTGAAGTAAAAAGATCATTACAGGAATATCAAAATGATGCTAGATGAATTCATCAAAATAGAGAATTAAACAAAACAACTGAATTTAAAAATCACTTAAAAAACTTAGATGTAGTTTTAATGGGAAAAGAAAACTTCAAAGAACAAGCTGAGTTATTTAAGAAAGTTAAAATTTTAATGGCTTCTGATAGATTTATCACTGTTACATCAGAAGATAATGAAGTTATTAAAACAATTAATGCTAAATCAAAATCAAAATGATTACAAGAATTTGTCACATATGTTTTTGGTTCACCATACAAACATATCTACGCATTAACACATGATAAAGTGCGTGAAATTCAAAAATACATTGCTGAACATGGTAATGTTACAACTCCAATTAAAGAACCAGAATTCTTAACAGAACTTGAAGACAATGATGAAGAAGAATGATTCTTACAAAGAGCTAAATTATTTACTGATGATGAAGCAAATATTCAAATCACAGAGAGATGAAAGGAATAACATAATTATGAACATGTCACCAGATTTCTTAAGACGTATTAAAAATATGCAAAAAGAATTAGAACAAAAACAAAAAGAACTTGAAGACAAAGAATTCACTGTTGAAAAACAAGGAATTACAGTAGTTGTAAAAGGAGATATGAGCGTACAATCAATCGATATCGATGAAGTTCTTATTGATCCAGAAGATAAAGAAATTATTCAAGATTTAATCATTATTGCTATTAACGAAGCAATTGATATGATTAAAGAAGAACAAGAAAAATTAGCACCTAATATGCCAGGTATGCCATTCTAATTTATGTTAGATAATAAAAATATTTTAGAATTCGTAGTTAAAGCAAAACAAATCCCAGGAATAAGCAAAAAACAAGCTGAAAAAATTGTTTATTGAATTCTTGCTACCGAAGAGGATACTGTTAATGATTTTGCTAACTCAATTAAAAAAATAAAAGAACATACTGATTTTTGCTCAATATGTACCAATATAACATATAAAGGTGTTTGCAATGTTTGCTCTGATCTAGAACGTGAAAATACACTTTTAATTGTTGAAAGCTTACAAAACTTACAAAAAATTGAAAAAGCAGGTTTTTACAAGGGCAAATATTACGTATTTCCACACCTTGTGGAAAATATCACAGATATTAAGAAACACAGTCAAGAATTTGATAAACTTTTAAATTACTCAAAGACATTTGATGAAGTTATCTTAGGTATTTCACCAACTCTTAAGGGTGAAATTACAAATGAAATAATTAAAAAAGAATTACAAAGTTGCAATGTTAAAGTTTCACAATTAGCAATTGGATTGCCATTGGGTTCATCAGTTGATTATATAGATGAAATAACTTTAAGATTTGCATTGAAAAATCGCCAAAATTAAAACATATAAATTAGGGGGCTAACATGTTCATTTCATTCGAAGGACTAGATGGTAGTGGTAAAACCACACTTGCACAAAAATTATTTGCAAAATTACAAGAATTATACCCACACATTCAAATCGTTTTAACACGTGAACCAGGTGGAAAAAATATTAAAGAAGCTGAAAAAATTAGAGAGATTATTTTAGACAAATCATCTGAATTATCACCAGTTGCTGAAGCTTTACTTTACACAACAAGTAGACGTATTCACTTAGAAAAAGTTGTTTGACCAGCATTAAGAGGACACAAAGTAGTTATTTGTGATCGTTATGTAGATAGTTTTTATGCATATCAAGGTTTCGCAAGAAATTTAGGTTATGAATATACAAAATTAATCACAAATATTGTTATTGATAAAACAATGCCTGATATTACAATTTTCTTAAACTTAACCCCTGAAGAAGCTAAAGAACGTCGTGAAAGCACACGTTTAGTGGAAGACCGTATGGAAGGTGAAAAAGTTGAATTCCACAATAAAGTTTATAATGGTTATTTATCTTTAATTGAAGAAGATCCTGACCGTTTCATTATTATTGATGCCAAACAATCACCAGAAGGCGTATTAGACGACATTGTTAAGGGATTATTATCAAACGAAAAATTCCAAAGATACATAGATTTATATGTTAAATAAAAAAATATTATTACAAATAAATGAGTTGGCTAATGCAAAAAAGTTAAGTCATTTATTTTTATTAAAATCTAATTTTATTCACAACTTTAACGCAGATATTATTTCTTTTATCAATGCAATCAATAATAATCAAAACACAACATCTATTGATGATCTGCCTGTTAATGTCACATTAATCGATGGTTCATCACAATCAATTAAAAAAGAACAACTCGAAGAAGCTTTTTATAATTCTAACTTCTCAACAATTGCAAATATTGCTGAGACAGGATACAAAATCTTAGTAATTAAAAACATTGAAAACAGTTCTATCAATGCGTTAAATGCTATTTTAAAAAGTATTGAAGATCCCCAAAATGATTTAATTATCATTTTGACAACAAATGCAATAAACAACGTTTTATCAACAATCACATCTCGTGCACAAGTAATTACCGTTGAAAAACAAACACCAGATCAAGTTGTTGAATCTTTACCACTAGAACAAAGAGATAAAAGTTTTTACCACTTCATTTCGTGAGTTTATCCAGATGTTAATTATTTAGAAAATTTAGACTATGACAAATATAGTTCGTTATTAAACCATCTGCTTGTTGAATTAGAAAAATCTATTACTAAAAAAGAAGAAATCTTTGTTTTTATGAATCAAAATTTAATCAAAGACGATAACATACAAAACTCATTTGTATTAGACTGTTTTAAAACTATTTTGTTTGGTTCATTTAATCAAAATAGCGATAAAAAACTTGATCAAAAAATAGTTGAATTACGTAAAAGATTATTAAATCAACATCCTAATATTTTAAATATACTAGTAGACTTAGACAACTACCGCAAAGCAATAAACGCACAAGGTATCTTCGACTTAAACAAACAATTATTATTAAACAAATTAATGGAGTATTATGGCTAAACTTTATATTGTAGGAACACCAATCGGAAATATGGAAGATATTACTTTTAGAGCAGTCAGAGTGCTCTCTGAAGTTAATTACATTGCATGCGAAGATACAAGAGTTACAAAGAAACTTCTTGATAGATATGAAATCTATAACAAGAAGTTGTTGATGTACAATAACTACACTGAACAAAATAGTGCTAAAGGCATCATTTCATTAATTGAATCAGGAAATGATGTTGCTTTAGTTTCTGATGCAGGTATGCCTGTAGTTTCGGATCCTGGTTTTGAAGTTATTTCACAAGCACGTGCTAATAATATTGAAATTGAAATTGTACCAGGTGTAAATGCTGCTGTAACAGCTTTTGTAGGTTCAAACTTTAGTCATGATTTTAAGTTTGTTGGTTTCATTAAAGATAAAACGCAACAACGGATTAATGAATTAAAAGAATTGACACAAGGAACATATATTTTTTATGTTTCACCACATAAATTGCACTCAACTCTAGAAGATATTAATACTGTTTTTAACGATACCGCTAAAGTGTGTTTAGCTAAGGAATTGACTAAAGTTCATGAAAAATGATTTCATGGAAGTGCTTTAGAAATCCTTGAAACAATTACTGAAAATCCTGAATATGCAAAAGGTGAATTCACATTAGTTTTAAACATCCCAAAAATCAAAAAAGTTAAAGTAAACAAGTACAAAAAACAATAATCAAAACATAAATCATTTATTAACAAGATATATTTTTAAAACCAAAATAAAAATATTACAAGGGCTTAAGTCCTTGTTTTTGTTCTTTTAATACTATGAAGTAGTCAAATTACGTATTTTACTATTGTGTTATATTTTTAATTATTTATAATTAAAAAAGAATAAAAATAATAATAATTCTTTTTTTAAATAGTGAATAATGGAGAAAATATGCATTTTAAACACATATTACAAGAAGTAAAAAGAACTCTAGCATTTGAATACGATGAAAAAAGACAAAATGATAGTGCATATCAATCTGAATCACAACTTGAAGAACAATTTATCCAAGATTTAATTCATTTAGGTTATGAACGTTTATTTATTAATGACTTAGAAGGTTTAAAACAAAATATTCGTAAAGAAATTGAAAGACTTAATGATTTTAAATTCACAAATAGTGAATGAGAGAGATTTCTTAATGAATACTTACTTAATAAAACTGATAATTACAAAGATAAAACTGAAAAAGTACAACTCAATGAAATTTATGAACTTTGCTTAGATAATGGTTCATTTAAAAATATTCGGATCTTAGATAAAAATAATGTTCATAACAACAAACTACAAGTTGTTAATCAAGTTGAAAATAATAATGGTCCTTATGAAAACCGTTATGACGTAACTATTTTAGTAAATGGATTGCCTTTAATCCATATTGAATTAAAACGTCGTGGTGTTTCATTAGAAGAAGCATTTAATCAAATTGATAGATACTGAAATACAAGTTTTCAAAGATCAGGTGGTATCTTTGACTATGTACAACTTTTTGTTATTTCAAATGGTACACAAACACGTTATTACTCAAATACCACTCGTGAACAATCGATTAATGAAAAACACAATAATAACAAAACAAAAACATCACACTCATATGAATTCACTTCTTATTGAGCAGATGCTAAAAATAACATTATTTCAGATCTAACTGATTTTACTCAGACATTCTTTGTTAAACATGTAATTTATAAAATCTTATTTAATTACTGTATTTGAACTAAAAACAAAAACTTACTTGTAATGCGTCCTTATCAAATTGCGGCTACAGAAGAAATTATTTGAAAAACTGCAAGTATTTTAAACCAACCTTCAATAATCGGAAAAACAACTAAATGATAAATGTTTTGGTCTTAAAATAAATGATGCTAACACTGTAAACCCAAAATTTTTATATTACTTATTACTTTCAAAATCTGATGATATTCAAAAATTAAAATCTAGTGGAAGTGTACCAACTATAAGATCTACATCATTAAAAGAATTAGAGATTATTATCCCTTCAATAAGTACACAAAACAAAATTGTAGAAATACTAGATAACTTTAATTCAATTAGTAATGATATTACAAATGGATTACCAAAATTATCACAATCAATTCAAAAGCAATATGAATATTATCGTGATTTAATCTTTAAATGACTAAAATAACTATGACAAAGTGCTAAAAGAGTACTTTGTCTTTATTTTTGCAAAACAATATTTTGTTCAGTTAAAAAATGAAAGAAAAGAAAATAGCACCTTTAGGGCACTATTTTGATTCTAAAACTGGAGTAATTTTAACTTCTTCTTCAATAAGAGCAACTTCGAATTGTTTAGCTTTATTGATGTCGTATTTTCCAATATATTCAGCTGCTTTTTTAATTCTATCTTCGAAGATTTTTGTTGATAATTCTTCTAATTTTTCAGATGATTTTTTAATTGTTTCAATTTCTTTTTTAAGTTTTGGATATTCAGTGTTTGTTATTCTTAAAATTGTTTCATTTAAATTACTTAAGAAATGTGAAACATATTCAACACTTCTTGAAATGTTTTCAACGTATTCAATGTGTTGTTTATTTTTATTTAGTTCTTTAATTAAGGTGTAATAGATTTGAATCATAATCTTAAGGTATTCAATTCTCATTTCAAAACAGTTAGTCACCATTACACCATCTTCGTTTCTGATTGGTTGAACACCAAAAGCATTGTCTTTTTCGAGTTCTGTAACAAGGAAGGCATATGTTGCTCCTTCTTTGTTTTTATCCTTGATTAACTTATCGTAGTGTGCTTTGTTTTTAACTTTCTTGCCGCCATTATCAAGTTCACTTTTAGCTTCAATTACAATTGATGCAATAGGAGTTTTTTTAGCAGAATCAACATTATCAAAGAATTTAATAATGAAATCAGCTTTTGTACCATCTTTTTTATCATCAGCATATTCAATATCAGTTACTTTGTCTTTTTTCTTATTTTTTGTAATTGGTTCAACTGATACATCAGGTAAGAACTTTACAAAATCATTGATTTCGTTGTATACTGCTCACTCAAAGTTATTTCCGATAACCTTAGAATTTAATGCTTTTGAACCTTGAAGACCTGTAATTTGACCATTAAGTTCAGCATTAAGCGTTCTTAGTTTATCCATATCTTCTTTTACTTGTTGTTTATATGGTTCAAAGGTATCTTTTTTGTATAGTTCAACTGCACTTGATCTTTCTTTTGAAAGTTTTGCTTCAAACTCTTGCATTAATTTTAATTTAACACTACTAATTTCATTTTCAACTTTTAATTGAATTTCTTTATCTTTATTTTGATTAATAGTTTTAATTTCTTGTTCTTTTTGCTCAATTTTATTTTTGAAATCAACTAATTGAGTTTTTATTTCTTCTTCTTCTTGAAGGAATTTAGCTTTTAATTCAGCTTCCACTGTCTTAAGTTTATCCTCCTGTGAAGCTAAAACTGCTTTCATTTCAATTTCAGCATTTGATTTAAGTTGTTTCTCTTTAGATAATGTTTCGTTTAATTTATCAATCTTAGATTGAAGTTCCTTAATCTCATTTTTGGCAACTTTATCCATTTGGTCTTTTGTATTATTGATGAGTCTAATAACCTCTGGTTTATTCTCTAAATCACGTTTATACTCATCAATAACATTATCTTTAATTTGTTCATTAAATCTCTCATTTAACTTGCTATAAGCTGTAAAAAGATTAGCCATTTGATTTGGATCTAAATCCTTTAAGCTGATGAAGTCACCTTCATTAGCACTTTGTGTTAATTTAAGTTCTAACTCGTTAATATTCTTAATTTCAAATTGTATTTTTTTCATTATATCACCTCGCATAATTATTATATTCTTTCATAATATTATTCGGTTTAAAAACTTAAAAATGGTGGGAATTGAACTAATAATGATTTTACTTTTTTCACATTTAAGTTCAAAATTTCCATTTATATCTTAATATATGGAAATTTTTGCAAAAATAATCTCTTTTTTCTATAATAAAAGTATATTAATAAAGGAGATTTTTAAATGAATAATAAAATTTATAGAAAAATTCAAACACTTTTTGCAAGTACCATAACCTTATTTCTTTTAGGTATAATTTCTGTTATATCTGCATGATTTATTTCAGATATTGATAATCCTTCTACAGAAAAAATGATGGAATTTGATGACTTTCTTGATGCTTTTGTTATAAATATTCAATATTGAACAAAAATAATCGCTCAAGACAAACAGATGTTTACAACCGCATTCTATGTAACATATGTTCTTTGTATTATGTTTTGAACAATTATTACAGCAATAATATTTAACAATATAAGATTTATGGTTCAAATTTTCTTAACCTTCTTTGATAAAATCACAACACCAACTATTGGTGGTAGAATTGTACTTATTTTCGCATTCTTCAATGGCGCTTTTATTGGCGGTTTAATCGTCTTATTTGCTAAGCGTAAATTCTTAACACCTGATCCATATTCATTAAATGAAATAGATTAATAATGAATATCTAGAAAAAATCAGATCAAATAGATCTGGTTTTTTGTATTTCTTATTTTAATTAAATACTTTAAATAAAAAGAAGGAATTCTTTTTCAAGGATTCCTTCTGTGTATAATAACCTTTTAAGCCGGAAAGGTTACACTTAAATTATATATTTTGCTATCAAACTGTCAAGTTTTTCATATTTCGTTCCACAAATTATGGAAATTTTTCAGACCCTTTTGTTTTTTTGTTTTTTTTAGAATAAAGGTGGTTAGACAAATATTTTAAAAATATTTTTTAACTAGAATAATTAATTAAAAATTTTAAAGAAGAAAAATGAAATTTAAATACATCAAAAGTATTTTTATGACAACTATAGCAACATTTGTATTAATGTTTGTATTCTTATTCACAGGATATGGTGTTATGAAATCGAATTTCAATCATACTTTTATAGGACGTCATTTGTCCCAAAGTATGTAAAAGTAGCATATACAATGTGTATTTTGTTCTAAGTTTCAGTCTCGTTATTATTATTAACATGTGTTTTATTAGCAATATTTATCACTATAACATTATTAAAGAATATAGTTACTGAAGATACATTAATTATTCTTATTGCATCAGCTATCACTGGTTCAATTATTGGGGATGTAATTATTTTAATCACCCAAAACAATCTTAAGATACAACAAGTCTTAGTTTAATTATTTTAAAAGCATCATTCAGAATAGTAATGCTTTTAAAATAAAATGTAGAAAAACCGGATAACCCGGCTCTTACATTTTGAAATTAGTTTTGCATACTTCGTTTAAAGCTTTTTCGCCATAAATTTCAACAAATTCTGATACTTGTTGCTTTACTTTTTGACCTGCACCCAAGCTAAATTCGAAGTTTCATTGTTGATTTTGCTTTTGCATATATTCAAGTAATTTGTAGCGAGCTATTATTGATGCACATGCTACGGATAAATGAATATCTTCTGCTTTTTCGACTAGCAATGTAGGTAAGTTTAATTCATTGATTTTTGCTCAATTATTGAACATAAAAATTTTCTGATGATATTTAAGGATTGAATTAGTAGTTGAATATTTGTCAATGATAATCCCTGTTGCTTCATGACTTTTATTTTGATATTGATATAAATTACTTAATGCACTTGCATGAATAAAGAATTTTAATTCATTTGCATTGTAATCTTTTGAAAGTTTATTGTAACCCGATTGTGACAACACGTAAGTTGAATAAGGTAAAAAACTCATTAATTTTGGTGCAATTTGCATAATCTTGCTATCGCTTAATTTTTTAGAATCTTTAACCCCTAATTCTAGGATAAAACGTGATAATTCACTTGGTAGATAAACTGCACAAGCAACTAAAGGAGTAAAGTAATCACCAACTCCAGTTTCATCAACACCAATTAATTTTTTATTATCTAAATCAAATTGTTTAATATCATCGAAAAAAAGCATTATTCTTCCTCTACTGCTCTAATTTTTGCTTTTCTTGCATTTGATTTTGCAATTTCAGATGCTGGGTTGTCTAAGAATTTATGAATGTATTCTCCAACACCACCTTCTTTATTTGTTTTTGAAACTTTAATTGATGCATATTTTTTAACATCTTTTGTAGCATTAGCCATTGCTACAGAAACATTAGCAATTTTGAACATAGGAACATCGTTAAATCCGTCTCCTAATGCAATTGTGTTTTCTACTTTAATATCGTAGTATCTAATAAGTAAACTTAATGCTTTTCCTTTGTTTGCAGTAATGTTTGTCATATCAAATACTGGAGTAAGACCTTCTCCTTTTGATCAGTATGAGAATTCTGCTAAATCTCCGTAACGTACTTTAAGATATTTTCTAAGTTCTTCAACATTTGTTGTTTCTTTAACATCGAAAATAACGCCTGTTGGTAATAATGGAAGTTTGTGATAGTTTAATCCAATTTGTAATTTTGAACTTGTTTTGAAACCAAAAACTTTTTCTAATTCTTCATCACGGTGGTCTAATTGTACTCAATCTGGACCTTCAATTGCGATGTTAGAGATTTCTGCTTGAACTTTCTCATCTCCTAAAATATATAATGCTTCATTTAAGTTTAAGTATTTAATGTATGGAATGAACTCAGAATCATATGGATGGTGAATGTGAGCACCGTTAAAGTTTGAAACAATTGTGTTTAAACCTAATGTGTCATAAATGAATTTTGTACTTCTTCATGGTCTACCTGTTAAGATACATACCACGTGACCTTCATCTGTAGCTCTTTTGATTGCTGAGAGTGTTTTATCATGAATTTGACCTGTTGCGCTTGATTGTAATGTTGTACCATCTAAATCAATCGCGAATAAATATCTTTCTTTTACTTGTGACATAATTATTCCTTTCTGAATGCTATATGAAATAGCTAAATTTTATAATTGACTATTATAATAATGTTTTACAATTATAAACAATTTTGTTATTCTATTTATCAAATTTCCACAATTTTCATAGTTTTTTCAGTACTTTTTCGACTATGTCCTAATATTAAAGGCATTTATTAATGGGTAGTCAATAAAACATTGCTTATGGTATTTAAAAAAGCATGGAATAATATAAAATTATTTTAGTAATTAAAATATGAAAAAATCACTATGTTTTTTCATCAATAAAGGTGGTTATAAATGCAAAAATACAATCGTATTTTATTAAAACTTTCTGGAGAAGGTTTTGCAAACAAAGAAAAACACCTTGCAATTGATTTTGAACTTGTTTCTAAAATTGCTGGGCAACTTAAACAAATTGTTGATAAAGGTGTTCAAATTTCTATCGTTATCGGTGGGGGTAACTTCTGAAGAGGTGCGTCTGCTGAAAAAAATGGTATTCATCGTAATAGAGCCGATTATATTGGAATGCTTGCTACAATCATGAACGGACTTGCTTTAAGCAGTGGTTTCCAACAAACAGGACTTAGATCACGTGTATGTAGTTCATTAAACATTGATCCAAGAGTTGCTGAAACATATGTAAATGAAAAAGCAATCAAATATTTAGAAGATGGTGAAGTCGTTATCTTCGTAGGTGGAACAGGACGTCCATTCTTTACAACAGATACAGCAGCAACATTATATGCATCTGAAATCGGTGCACAAGTTATCTTAATGGGTAAAAATGGAACTGATGGAGTTTATGATTCAGATCCTAAAACAAACCCAAACGCAAAACGTTATGATACAATTACATATGACGAAATTTTAGAAAAGAAACTTCAAGTTATGGATTTAACAGCCACAAGTATGGCTAGAGACAACAATATTAACCTTATTGTTTTCAACTTATTAGAAGAAGATTCAATTGTTAGAGCGCTTGAAGGAACAATAACACATACAGAGGTGATAAAATAATGGAATTAGACATTTACTTATTAGAATTAGATGAAAAATGTGAAAAAGCGCTTTCACACTACCGTTTTGAAATTTCAAAAATTTCTACAGGTAGAGCTAACCCACAATTAATCAAAGGAGTTAGAGTTAACTACTACGACACTTTAACACCGTTAGATGAACTAGCAAATATTTCTGTACCTGAACCTCAACAATTGTTAATCAAACCATATGACATTACATCAGTTAAGGAAATCAATAAAGCCTTAGAGAAAGCTAATTTAGGTATTATGCCAGTTGATGAAGGAAGTCAAATTCGTATTACTTTCCCACCATTAACAAGCGATAGACGTAAAGAAATGGTTAAATCATTAAACAAATATACAGAAGCAGCAAAAGTTGGAATTAGAAACGCACGTCAAGAGGTTAATAAAGCAATTAAAGCAGATGAAGAATTATCTGAAGACATGCAAAAACGTTACTTAGACACAGTTCAAAAAGAAGTTGATAAACAAATTGCTAAAGTTGATGAAATAACAAAACAAAAACAAGATGAATTAATGAATAAATAATATTTGCATCAAGCCCTTGGGTTTGATGTTTTATTTTGTTTTTATATGCATTCTATTAAAATATAAGTATGTACGATAATATAGCTGCAATTAGTTCAGGATCACACGTAAATCAACCAATTTCAATTGTTAGATTATGCGGCCCTGATGCCTTAGAAATAATTAAAAAAATATACAAAGGAAGACTTGGAAATGATCATAACATTACTTATGGTCATATTTATGATAAAGACACTTTAATTGATGAAGTTTTGGTTATGTGATTCCTTGGAAAGGATAATCCAGATGGAACTAAAACTTACAATAACTATGTGGGTGAACCATTAATTGAAATCAACTGTCACGGTGGAATAGTAGTCACAAATCGTGTTCTTGAATTACTACTTCAAAATGGTGCTAGATTAGCTGATCGTGGTGAATTCACCCGTAGAGCTTTCTTGAATGGAAAAATGGACCTAGTTAAAGCAGAAGCAATTCATGATTTAATTATGTCTCAAACTAATCAACAAGCAACTGCTAGTGTTAATAAATTCAATGGTAAAACATCTGACTTAATTGATAACTTTTTAAATAGAATCGCCTTGCTCATAGGTGTTTGTGAAGTAAATATTGATTATCCAGAATATGAAGATATTGAGCACATTGATACTGATAATATGCTTGAAAAAATCAAAAATTTAATCAAGGAATTAAGACAAATAGTCAAGGTTTCAGAAGATTCAAGATATGTTTTTGATGGTGTTAAAGTTGCTTTCCTTGGAAAACCAAACGTTGGTAAAAGTAGCATCTTAAACGCCTTGCTCTCAGAAGAAAAAGCAATCGTTACTGATATTGCCGGAACAACTCGTGACTTAGTTGAAGCAACATATAAAATTAACGATATGTTATTTAAATTAGTTGATACTGCCGGTCTAAGAAAAACTGAAGAAAAAATCGAACAAATTGGTATTAAAAAATCATTAGAACAAATTGAAAAAGCAGACCTTGTTGTGCACGTAATTGACACTGTGCAAGGTGAAAACGAATTTGATGCTATGGTTGAAGAGAAGTCTAAGGAACTTGGTAAATTCTATATTAAGGTTTTAAATAAAACAGATTTAGACAATTCAAATAACAATGATAATATTGTTAAAATTTCAGCTTTAAACAATAGCATAACAGAACTAGAAGATGCACTTGTTGCTAATTTTAAAGACATTAATATCTTTGATGAAAAAATCTTTTCAAACACACGCCAATTATCATTAATAAAACAAGCATTATTATCGTTGGATCAAGCAAAAGAAGCATTAATGTATAATGCAACATTTGATGTCGTAATTGTAGATTTATATGTTGCTTGAGATTCATTACAAAATATAAAAGGAAATGTAAACAGAGAAGACTTACTAGATGTAATGTTTTCAAGTTTTTGTTTAGGTAAATAATATGTCAAGTAAAAAAAGTAAATTTGTTGATGCTCATAATCACCTATCAATTGAGTATTATAAAAACGATGATATTATCGATATGATAATTGAACAAGCACATGCAAATAGAATTGAATTTTTTATTGTAAATGGTGGACACCCAAAAGAAAATCACGAGGTAATTGATCTTGCTAAAAGACATCCAATTATCAAACCATGTGTTGGTATTCACCCAGAATCAGGTAAAGATAAGGATGATTGAAAACAAATTGAGAATTTAATTACTCCAGAAGTAGTTGGTATTGGTGAAGTTGGTTTAGATTACTATTATGAAGATGCACCATCAAGAGAAAATCAAATCGATTCACTTAAAGGTCAATTAGATTTAGCTATAAAACATGACTTACCTGTTGTAATTCACATCAGAGATAAAGAAGATGAATATCAAGCATACCAAGATACTTATGATCTTTTAAAGCAATATCCTAATATTAAATGCATGTTACACACCTATGCTGGTAATATTGAATGAGCTGAAAAATTCATGGAATTTAAAAACTTATATTTTTCATTTAGTGGTGTTTGCACATTTGGTAGCGCAAACACAACAAGAGAAGTTATTAAGTTTCTTCCATTAGAACGTATTTTAACTGAAACAGATTCACCTTACTTAAGAGTTCATCCTTATACAGGAGAAAAAAATGAACCGAATACAGTTTTATTTGTTGCTTACTATATCGCAGGACTAAAAGGGATTGGAATGGAAAAATTCACAGATCGTATTAATCGTAATTTAAGAAAGTTATTTAATTTATAATGAGAAATAAAAAAGATAATAAAAAAGAAGTTTATGCCAAAAAGCACTTTGGTCAAAACTTCCTAAAAGATAATAATATTATTAAAAAGATAATCGAAGTATTTGATTTTAGCAATCAAAATGTAGTTGAAATCGGTCCTGGACGTGGTGCATTAACAAAAGAACTTATTAAACAAGCAAAACATCTTACTTGTTATGAAATAGATCAAGATATGGTTAATGTAATTAATTCAGAAATAATTTCAGATAAACTTACCTTATTACACCAAGATTTTCTTAAAGCAGATTTAAACCCTATCGAAAATGCCTATTTAATCGCTAATATACCTTACTATATAACTACAGATATATTATTTAAGGTCTTTGAGAATAAAGAGCGTTTTAAGGGTGTTTTATTGATGGTTCAAAAAGAAGTTGCAGAAAGAATATGTGCCAAACCTAATACAAGCGAATATTCAAAATTATCTGTTTCGGCTCAATATTTAGCTGAATGTAAAATTGAATTTATAGTACCTGCTAGTTGTTTTTCACCAACACCAAAGGTAGATTCAGCAATTATTTCACTTGTCTTTAAAGATGATGTTTCAAGTGATGATTGAAATAAATTAAAAGACTTCTTTAAGGATATTTTTGCTAATAGACGTAAAAAGCTATCGTATTCTCTTAAGAATAATTACTCAAAAGATAAAATACAACAAGTTTTTGCATCATTAGGTTATGATGATAATCTGAGAATACAACAATTAGATGTTGAAACTATCGTTAAATTATTTGAATTATTAAATAATTAAAATTTTAGGATCTCAAATTTTCATTTGAGATTTTTTATTACTTTAAAATAGTAAAACATAATTTTACCTTTAGTAATATGACGCATTTGAACAAAGTGCTTCTTTTTTTTTTTTTTTAGTAACATCAATTTGAACAAGCAATTAATAATGAATATTTAAATAAAGCAGGATAATGATGAAAAAAATTCAATACAACAAAAAAGACATATACAAATTATTTAAAAAAGAATTTTTAGATAAAAACATTGATATTAAAAAAGTTTCTGCTTTTTTAAACATACACATCGGTACTATAAAACGTTGAATTTTACACAAAGAAGTTCCACCTCAATATTTTAATGATTTAAACAAACTATGTAATTACAAATATGAGTTAGATGTGAATGAAGAAGAAAAATTTAAAATTTATGATCAATTTTTCACTAATAAAAATTCGGCCAAAGATTTAGTTTCTAAAAGTATTTTATTTATAAAAAATAAATACAAAATAAACATAAATGAATATTGCTTGATAGATCCATGTGCGGGTGATGGCAGTTTCTTTAATTCATTCCCTAAACAACATTTAAATAAAATTGCGTTGGATATAGATCCAAAAGCAACAAATATTGCGAAAATGGATTTTTTTGACTTTATACCTAAAACAAAAAAGAACATCATCATAAACAATCCACCCTTTGGCTTGAGAGGACAACTTGCATTAAAATTTATAAATCATGCTGCAAAATTTTCTGATTTTATCTGTTTTGTACTTCCCCCGTTATTTAATTCCAATGGTAAAGATTCTCCTATGTTAAGAGTACACAAAGACTTGTTTCTTGTTGCTGAATTTAAAGTTCCAACACATTTTTATTATCCAAACAAAAAAGATGTTAATGTGAATGCTATTTTTCAAATTTGAACCAAAATTTACAATCCTAAAATCAAACCAATTAATATTCAAAACAAAAAAAGTGAGTATGTTAGAATATTTGCTTTAAGTGACGGTCTTAAACCATCACAAAAGCGAAACGTTAAAATGATAGATAAATGTGATTTTTATTTACCATCAACAACATTTTCAAAAGTAAAACTAGAAAATAGTTTTTATTCCTTACCTAATAATAGGGGATATGGAATTCTGATACTAAAAAACAAAAATCGAATATGTGAAATTATAAAGAAAATAAATTGAGAAGAAAAATCATTCAAATCAACAAATGGAGCAAACAATCTAAGAACTCAATTAATAATTAACGCAATTGAAGAAAGGTTAAAATAAAATGATTACATCAATAAAAGAACGTTTAATTTATCTTATAAGAACCGAAGTATCTCAAAATATTTGAGAAAAAGATGATTTATTTTATGAAATGAAATTATTATCAATAGATCAAAGGGGTCGCGTTGGGGAGCATTTTTTAAGAGATGTCTTTCAAGAATTAAATATGAATGTTGAATACATCAATAATGCTCATGGTGATTTTGATTTAATAGTAAATAATAAGCGTATAGAAATAAAAACAGCTACTTTAGATACTAATCAAAAATTTCAACATGAAGGAATAAAAGATAGTGATAAATGAGACGCGGTTGCATTTTTAGACATTGCACCTAATCAAATATATTTAACTATAATACCAAAAGTTAGTTTTAGATTTAATGTTTCATATATAAATAAAAATGGTGTTGAGTCTAAAAAAGGAGAATTAAATTTCCTTAACATAAGTCAAAATATTCATTTCCGTGGTAAAGATGGTACAAATAATCGAGCTACAGGTGCTGGTTACAAAGTTGATTTAAAATGTTCTGATTTAATACCTGCTAACACTATAAAAGATATTGAAAATATTTTTTATAAAGTTTTTCCTGAATCTACTCATTAAAATAATCACAGAATTAATCTGTGATTACATTTTTTACTTAATTTTGTGTAAGTAAAATTAAGTAAACGATGTTTTTAATAAAAAAGGTATAAAAAAACAGCGATGCCCTATTTTCACCATGCGGCTATCGTCGGCACTGAAGGGCTTAACTACTGAGTTCGGAATGGATTCAGGTGATCCCCTTCGCTATTATCGCTACAAATATTTTAACACAAAAAAGACATTGTCAAGAAAAAATAAAAAAATTTTTCGAGTGGTGAATATCATGCATTTTGTCACTTTTAAGATCATAAAATTAGTGGTTTTAAAATGTGATTATATTTAATTGAATTTGATTATTATTGTTTGTTTTGGACGCAATACTCAGAACTCTTTGAATGGTTCGAGCATTGCGTTTTAATTTCACTACAATTTTGATTTGTATTTATTTAACTGAATTTTCTATTTTCTTAATAATCTCATCAATTTTATTCATACGTTCTTTCTTGGTGGAATTTTCACCAAGAAGCTCATCTAGAAGTATGTTTAAAGCGATGTTATAATCTTCTTCTCTTTGCTTTTGTTTAATATCGATTGCTTTATTTTTATTTTGTTTTTTAATTCTAGTCATAACTTTATTGTGACTAATAATATAAATTTTATTTAGTATTGTGTTGAGTAGTATAAACTCATATATTTTTTTAAATGAATATGCAAGCATACTTATTGAATGTTATTTACCTATTTTAATTTACAAAGTTGTTCTAAATATCTTTTTTAGTTCGGGAAAATAAAAAAACACAGTGAGATCAAGAAATGATAATTCATCTCAATGCCTATGAAACGAATTATGTATAGTAATGAAAGTAAAATATTATATTTTGTTTTTCTTGTTCTAACTGTGTCAACTTCCCCAATTCAAGGTAGTTACCTATATTATAGTTTTATTTTTAGCAGTATACTAATAAATTTTTTTAAAAATATGGTAAGACTGAAAAATAAAAAATTCAGAAAAAATAAATTTAATAATGATTTTTAGTCATTTAAACCTTATTTTAAGGCGTTTTAGTATTTGCAAATATTTAAAATATTTATTTTTAATATTGTGTATTTTGTGATCATGCTTGGGAATATTTTTTTCAATATAATTCGCTTATTTTCATATTTTCACATTTATATCAGAAATTGCACTACTCTAGAAAACATGAATTATTGAGTAAATAAAAAATCAGGAGTCCTGATTCTTTATATTATTTGAATAATTTAAATTAGACTATTTACGTTTCATTGTTGGAAATAAAAGAACATCACGAATTGAATCTTTTTCAGTTAAAAGCATTGTAAGACGGTCGATACCAATTCCACAACCACCTGTAGGAGGCATTCCGTATTCTAAAGCTTCAACGAAGTCTCAATCAACATCACTAGCTTCATCATTTCCATTGTTCTTTTCTTTTAATTGTTCTTCAAAACGTTCTAATTGATCAATTGGATCTGAAAGCTCTGTATACATGTTTGCATATTCTTTAGTATTGATAAATAACTCAGCACGCTCAGTGAATCTAGAATCATCCATTTTTGCTGTTAATGGTGAAATTTCAATTGGGTGTCCATAAACGAATGTAGGTTGAATTAAAGTTTTTTCAATTAATTCTTCGAATAATTCATTAATTATGTGACCAAGTTGGTGGAATTTTTGAATTTTAACACCGTGTTTTTTAGCAACTTCAACAGCTTCTTCAAAAGTAATTTCTCTAAAGTTTACACCTGTTGCATTTGAAACAGCATCTACCATATCAATACGGTTAAATGGTTTTGTTAAATCAATTTCAACACCTTTATTCATTACTTTTTCTTTACCAAGTGACTTGGCTAAAGTTTTTAATAATGTTTCAGTTCTTTGCATCATACCTTCTAAGTTTGAGTATGCTTCATAGAACTCAATTGATGTGAATTCTGGGTTGTGTGTTGTATCAATTCCTTCGTTTCTGAAAATACGTCCAATTTCATAAACTCTATCAACCCCACCAACAAGCAATTTTTTAAGTGGAATTTCAGTAGCAATACGTAAAACAAATTCTTGATCTAAGGCATTGTGGTGTGTTTTAAATGGACGTGCTGATGCGCCTGATAAATAATCATGTAAGAATGGAGTTTCAACTTCCATGTAACCCATGTCATCAAAGTAACGTCTGATACCTGAGATAATTTTTGTTCTTGTTCAGAATACATCCATCGATTCATCGTTAACGATTAAATCAACATATCTGTGACGGTATCTTTCTTCAACATCTGCTAATCCATGATATTTATCTGGAAGCGGTTTTAATGCTTTTGTTAATAACTTAATTGTTTCTGTTTTAACTGTAATAGCACCTGTGTGAGTTTTCATCACAGTTCCTTCAACATAAACAATATCACCTAAATCAAGTGATGCAACTAATTTTTGAACTTCTTCAGAGTGTTGTTTTTTGTTAAAGTAAGCTTGAATTTTACCGTGGTAATCTTTTAATAAAATGAATGGTCCACGCATTGTAAGAATTCTACCTGTGATAGCAACATGTTTTGGATTTTCTTCTAAATCTTCTTTTGAAAAATCTTTGTATTGATTTTCAATATCATCAGAATAACTTAATTCTTTAAGATCATTTGCTTTTGCAAAAGCTTCAATGTTATTTTCTTTGTAAAAATCTAATTTATTACGTCTTATTTGTTCTTGTTCTGTATATTTTTCCATATTTGATGCTCCTTAGAAAATGTAATTAAAGTATACATTAAAATTTATTAAATTTTATATGTATAAGCAAGAAAACAAAACAAAAATGATAGGTTTTTAGGCCTACCATTTTGTAATTATTCTTTTCATTCTAATTCTTTAGGGTGAATTGGTTTTTTATTATGTTTAATTTTAGCAATTCTACCATGTTTTACATAAACAGTTTTATCTGCAATTGGTTCTATTAATGGGTTGTGAGTAACCATGACAATGGTTGTTCCATATTTTTTATTAATGTTATAAAGATAACTTAAAACAATTTCTGATGTTTTCTCGTCAAGTGCCCCGGTAGGTTCATCGGCAAAGATGATTTCTGCGTTTTTAGCTAAAGCTCTAAGGATTGAAATACGTTGTTGTTGTCCCCCTGACATTTGTGAAGGGTATTTTTCTTTTACATCTTCCATATCAAATTCACTAAATAGATCGTCAATGTTTAATTTAAGTTCTTTGTTCTTTTGTAAATATGAACCAGTTTCAACATTTTCATAACCAGTTAAGTTTTGAAGTAAGTTATAGTTTTGGAAGATGAAACTTACGTGATCACGTCTAAATAATGTCAATTGTAAATCACTTAAATATGGAAGGTTATTGTCACAAACAATAACATTACCACGAGATAAACGATCAAGCCCTGAAATAAGGTTTAAAAGTGTACTTTTACCACCTCCGGATTTACCAAAGATAAGTACAAACTCACCTTTATTAATTTTTAATGAAACATTTTTAAGAACACGTGTAACAGTATTTCCTGATAAATAGTATTTTGAAACGTCTTTAACTTCGATAATGGCATTTTCTTCATTTTGAAGCTTTTCAAATGCATCACGTGGGCGTTTTTTACTTGCTGCTTTTTTAAGTTTTTTAGCTATTTTACGATCGACTTGTAATACGTTAGCACCACCTTCATTATCAAGTAGTTCAAAAACATTCTTACGAGTAATTTTTTGATCAATTGATTTTTTAGTTAAAACAACTTGTTCATTAGTTATTTCTTGAGTGATTACGTTTTGATCATCAGAATTTACGTCTAATGCTTTCATTTTTACAATGTCATCATTATCTTTTTTGTTTTCTTGATTTTGTAACATTATTTTCCTTTCAATAGGTCAATTGCTTTAATTTTATTTATGCTTCTTCATGACAAGATTGCTGTCATCGTAAATGCTCAAAAGACTACACCAAAGGTTCCAAAGACTGCGGTAGCAGTTAATGATAACGGAATAGCAATTGAGGCTGCCGTTGTTAAGAATGAAGCGAATACAGCCATTAAACCATATGCAATTGGTAATGCTATTAAGATAGCAGAAACAATGAATGGTAAGTATATTGAGAAGAACATTTTTGCTTTTTCTTTTCCTGTGTAACCAAGAATAGATCAAATAGCAATATTCTTTTCGTTTTCGCTAATAAGAATTGTAGAAATAATGATAAGGATCACGATTGCAACAATGAAACTTAGAATTGTAATTAATGTAACCACAATTTGAACTGTTTTGGCAATTGTTTGCGTGAATCCGATTTCAATATCTTTTGATTCTAATGTGTATGCTGATGGAACAAATAATTTATTGTTATATACATTTGCAAAATCAGCAATGTGTTTTGTTGCGGCTACACGAGCCACGTTGTAATTATTTTTAATATCATTTTCGTTGTTTGGATCACCATTGTATTTATCGTTTAATAATTTGGCGATGTCATAATCTGAGTAACCCATGAGTCTTAATGCACCATTTGAACCATTTTCAACAGTTGTTGGCGATCCAAAGATACCATCAAATAAGTCATTAATGTTTTCCTGTGTAATTCCATTTGTTGCAAACGAATCAATTGAACCGTAGTAACCGCTTAATGAGTAAAGTGATGTTGAACTAATTAATTGTTGTGGTAATGGGTGTTTAGATAAAATTCCATTAAATGGTTGACCACCGAAGTAATTTGGATTGTATTTAAGTTGATCAAGTCCTGTAATTTTATCTGCTGCTTTTTTAGGAATAATGAACTCATTATTAATGTAAGTTGGGTTAACTCCAACAACTTTAAATTTGACTATTGTGTTAGGTTTTACGAAATTATGATTTAATTTTTGATTAATTTTATTTTTATATCTATCAATTGTGTTTTTAACATCAATTGTAAATTCTGAACCTATCTTGAAGTCATATTTACGTTTTGCAACTTGGTTGATGATTACCGGAATTGGATCATCATCGTTTTGTTTTGCGTAAATATCATTGATTTCTTTTAATAAATCAATTCCTTCTGCTGAGATAACTTTAATATCTTTTGTTTCAGGTAAATAACCGTAAAGTTTAATAGTTTCTTCTGTTTGTTTTGGTTTTTTGTTTGATGATGAATTTTCAGCATTGTCATTTGAAATTGATGCATCAAGTTCAACATTTGATTTATGATCTTTTGCGAATCCACCTTCTACATAGGTATAAACTTCATCATATTCTTTACGTAAGTATAATCCACCAAATGAAATAAAGTAATCATTAAGAATTTCAGCTTTTGGATCTTTTTCTAATTTTTCTTTATTATCTAATGTAACTTTTCTATATGCATTTACAAGGAACTCACGGTATTCATCACGGTGAGCTTTAGTTGTAATTGCTTCAGAAATATATTGTCCTTTATTATCGTCTCATCTAACATACGAGAATTTACCGTTTACAGGTGATTCATAGTTAGGAGTGTAATGGAAGAATGCTTTGTGTTCTGGATTTTTTGCCATTTCAACAAGATCGATATTTTCAACTAATAAGTGTCTATCTTCGGGAGTTGTATTAGCAAAACGGTTTTTAGCATCTTCACTTTGAACATCCTTATCATTTCCATCATTAAGTTTTTTATAATCTTCATCAACATATCATCTTGTTCAGTCTTGAGTTTTTTCTAATAATCTTCCAACTGAATTACGGATTTTAATAATCTTAGATTTTTGTGAATCAGGAAGTGAGTTATAAACGTATGTGAATGGGTCAATTGCAACCCCAGTTTCAACTTTAACGTTAACTGAGAACTGTGTAACAATGTGACCAGTGAATTCATCTACGTTTGTTCCGTTTTTATTATTTACATTAATTTCGTTTGAGATACCAGGTCTAAAGTAATCTGCTGCATATGAATTTGCTTCAGATACATGACCAATTGGAACATATAAACTATTTGATAAATCATCAGGTGAATATGGATTTAATGGACCACCTTCACGTGTTGGTGAATAAAGATCAAATTTATATTTATAGTCACGGTTTTCATATGTTTTTTGAATAGCTTCATCAAATACTCCGAATGTCGCTATCCCGAATAAGGTTGTAATACTTGCTAGAACAACCGAAATACCAAATGATGTAAGTTTAAATGCACTGTTAAATGTTAATGATGCAGAGAACTTAGTTTTAACATTTGATTTTTTGAATAATTTCTTGTATTTATTATGTACTTCTCCAATTGCGACTTCAGTGATACCACTCATTAAATCAATTGATTTATATCTTAGTGAGTGAAGTGAAACCACAATAATAAGAATAGACATTGCTGCAAGCGGTAAAAGTATATTTATAATTAGGGACGTTCACGAGAACGTTAGTGTTTCAATGGATATTGTTCAGTAGTTTTCTAGAATCCTAATCGAACTTCCTTGAAGTAAGAATCCGGTTAAGTATCCTAAAACATCACCAGTTAAGATCGTAAAGAACGCAAACACTGTCATTGACATAGCAATTTGGAATGGCGTGTATCCTTGTGCCACTAAGATACCAATAACCTTGTTTTTGTTTGAAATATAACGTTTGATGATAAAGATAATTGAAATTGTAACAAGTGCGATAAGAATTGATAATAATACTTTTGATGTGTAATCTAAGGCATTAATAATTCCTTTGATTGCACTAATTCTAATTCCACGTTCTGGGTTGATTGGATCAATTTCAGTATCTAAGAATACTCTTTGTAATCCGTTTTTGTCTTTAGTTTGGTCTTGAATGAAGTTTTCTAAGTCTTTTTTGTACTCATCAAGTGGGTTTGCAACATTAAGTTGATTTTCTGTTCTTGAAGCAGATCTATCAAATCTTAGACGTGTTTTTTTATCTTGAACATATTTACTTAAGAATTCTTCTGGTGTGTGAACTAATAAGTATTGTTTTACTAAGTTTCCACGGTAAGCTTGTCTTACTCTATCAAATCCTTGGTTATTTACATAAAGAACAGCTTGGTTTTTAGGATTTAATTGTAAGTTTGCTTCATCAATGATTGGATAAATGTTGTCATATGTTAAATCATCACCAATAATGATGAATTCTGAACCATTAACATTTACTTTATATTCATCTGGAAGGTTTTTGATCAATTGTAACATGTCACTAGGTGTTGTCGGAATTGATCCTTTTCAAATTTTCTTTTTGTTTCTTTCTAATCAAGCATAGTTTGCTTTTACAACATATGAACCAATTTGATCAAAACGAAGTACGCTTGTAAGTTTATTTAAACCTGATGTTGTTGCGATACCTCTAAGAAGAATATCTACAATATTCATTCCAAATGGTGAATATGTTTCTCTATCTGCAAGTGTTTTTTCATGTAATGTTGTGAAGTAATCGAAGTCAATTGCAATTGTAACAACTACGTCTTTTTCGATTGTAGGAACATTATTTGAAACAGTTAAGATTGAGTTTATAAATTCATAAACTGCATCATCACCTTTTGCAAGTAATGCTTCAAAGTTAATTACTTTATTTGTAAGTAAGTAAGCTAAGTTAGCAGAGTTTGGTGTATCTTCTGGTGAAGAACCAAGATTATTTGTATCTGTTAATAATCAAATTGCTAATTGTGGTGCTCTTAATAAAATTGTTGGATAGTAGAATAAAGGAGTAGATGGAATTTGAAGTGTTGTTAAATCAGGGTATGAGAATAATGTTTTAAGCATTTTTGCAAATTTTGGATAATGTTTGATTATCGCTTCATTTGCGAAAATGTTATTAATCATAATAGATAAAACAGTTGAGTCTAAGTTATTGTATTTTAATGTGTACCCTTGGTATGTAGTACCTTTTTCTTTTACTCCATCTTTTAAGACATTAAAGTTTGAATACATTTCTGAAGCAGCAATTAAAGCAAATGCTTGTGTTAATGAAACTTCATTTTCTTTAAGATATTCTTTAAATTGTGCATATGTATTTACTAAATTGTTTAAGTCTTGGTTTAAGTAATTTCCGTTTGCGTCTTTAGCAAAGAATAATTCACGCATTGCAAGTGGATTTGCAAGTGAACGAGAAATTCCAAATTTGGTTTTTTCGTATGAAACAATATTTTTTGCTGATGGTTGGAATAATTCTAAATCATTAAATGAAGCAATATTTTCTGGTTTGTTAATAATATCTAATAAACCATTTGCAAAGGCTTTACGCTCTTCAATTGTTGCATTAATGTTTGAATTGAAAATTCCTAATCAAACATTGTAAAGTCCATATGATTGTCCAACTCTTTCAAAAATTGATTTTGGCTCTTGTGTAATGAAATTATTAAGTAATAAGTTAAGTGCATCTCAATATGGGTTTGAGTCAGCTGATTTATATTGAATATAGAAATCAGTTAAATCTGATAATGATAAGTTATCTGATAAATCTGCTTTTGCATTATTACGTTTTAATAATTCAAAGATTGTTTTTCATTCTTTAAGTGTTTGATATGCTTCATCTTTTGTTGCATATTGTTTTTTATCATTAAGCCCAAGTAAGAAAGTAAGTGTTTTTCTTACATTTGATGTGTAATCAGTAGATTCATAATCAATTTTGTAATTTTCAACTGTATCAAATTTATCAACTAGCATTAAAACAGTTTCATAAATTTTTTCCATTTGAAGTGCTGATTTGAAAAATGGTGAACCTTCTCCGTTTACATCAAGTAACTCAACAATACCTAATTTATCTTTATCTGGTAATGGAATTGTGATGTATAAGTCATCATTAATTTTAATTGTTTTACCTTTATCTGAGATATTAAACATATCAATAATAATTTGTTTAATACTTTTGTTTGATCCAGGTAGTGTAAATAAAGCTTTTAATGCTGCATAAACAAAATCAGCATTAGATAATGACGATGAAAGTGATAATTGATCTACAACTTGTTTTCCAAGTGTGCTGTCTCAAATTTCTCTTTCTTCTTTGAATTTTTTAATTTGAATTTTTGATTTTAAAGCTTCTGTAAATAAATTAATGTCAAATGATTGAATTAATTTTTTAAGTCCATCTAAAAGGTTTTTGTAGCTTAATGATGAGTTGTTAGGGTATGCATTAATTTGTTTAATAATTGTTTTAACAACTTTCGCTAAGTTTTTATATGTATTGAATAATGGACTATCTTCTGATTCGAAATCAAATAAGTAGTTAATGTTTACATTATCGATAATTTCATAAAGTGATTTTTTTAATGTATCTTGATTAATTGATTGTAAGAATCAAATTAACATTTCATAAACCGATAGGTTTCTCTTGTATTTTTTAGTAATTGTTTTACCATCCGCTGTGGTTTCTGTTACTTCTTCATATTGATCTGCAGCGTTCTTGAAGTATTCTTGTCCGAATTCTGTGAATTTAACAAAGTCAATTGAATTAATTAAACCAATAATTGAATCAATAAATGTAATTGGATTCTTAACATATTTAACTAACTTAAGAGGAACAAATACATCTCTTGGAATCATTGTGTCAAATAACTCTAACACATTGAATAATTTGTCAATTTGAGCTGCAATATATTCTCTTTGTGCCTCAAGAGTAGCATGGACACTAATTTTATTTTTAATATTTGTAAAGAAAGTTACAAATATTTTACTTAAATAATCACCTTGCGCATTGTGTGTAATATCATATAAAGCATCTAAGATAATTTTTGGAAGAATATTGAAGTTAATACTTCCTGACGAAAAGATTTTAGCAAAATTGTTTTGTGTAAATCCGTAGTCAGCACCATGTGTAAGCGCTAAAACTTGATCTTTTGTAATAAACCCTTCTTTAACTAAATCTGAGTCAAGGAAATTCTTTTCCATATTTTCAATAACTTTTTTAAGTGTTCCTTGGTTAATAGCTTCATTTAAAACATCTGTTAATGGAGCACTATACCCGAAAGGCACATAAACAACGTTTTCAAACTCTGATGATTTTTCAACTCAACCATTAGGATTTAAAGTTGTTTTTAAAGTTAAATTATTATCAATCATGAATGTATAGAAATCATCCACGCTGATAATTCCGTTTTTAAGTTTTTTAGCTACATCATTGTTTTCAATATTTTTATCTGAAACAACTTTTTCATTTAATGAAACATTCTCTCATGCTTCAATTTGACCATTTGAGTTGTAAATAGGTTCTAAAAGAATTAAGTTTTGTTCTCCTGAACGTAAAGTTGTAACTCCAAGGTTTGCAAATTTATTAAATTCTGACGCAGGAATTTTATTAGCAACATCAGACATATCGTTTGTGACATAATGTGCTAATTTATAGATCTTTTTAGAACTATAAACATTTAATGTGTTTGTTAATCTATTTTTAAATCTTACATCTTGGTAAACGAAATCAGGTTTAATGTAATTTTTATCAGGGATAACGTTACGTGTAGATTGATCTAAAATGATTTTTGAAACAAATGGGTTAATTTGTTTTGTTTTAAAGAAATGGTTAATATTTCCTGAATAGTTAATTATTTTGTTTTCATCTACATTTAAAGTTTCTTTAACTAATTTATTGATGTTGTTTGGAATACCTAGGATACTTCCTTTATCATCACCTAAATCAATGAAGTGGAATACACTTTTTTCTTTAGTTTTTTGATCGAAAACGTCAATAACCATAGATTCTTTGATACCGATATTTTCAGCACCAACATCTTTTTTGATTTTTTCGTAAATTTTCTTTTTAATAATTGTTAAAGCACCTTCTTTAATGATACTAAACATATCTTCGCGAATGTTTTTGTTTGTTAATTGTTTAAATTGAATATTTGATAAATTACCTTCAATTTTTTCAATTGCAGTAATTGTCATTGGATCATTATTAGCATTTGTTTTAAAGTCTTCATAATTTGGAATTGCTAAACGATCACTAACCTCAACTTTATCAATATGGAATGTTCCTTCTGGAATATTAGGAACTGCTTCTACTTTTGAAACAATATCATTAAGCACTGTGTTTAAGTCATTGATTGTTTGTGCTGTAGTTAAATTTGTGTCTTTATATTGATCGTAAATATCTTGTAATTCTACATTTTGTTTTTGAAGTAAATAGTTTTTAACAAGTAATTTAATAGTTTCAAAGTCTTTAATAATTGACTTTTTAACTTCTTGATCACGCTCTTTGAAACCAACTTGGATTTCATTTGGAGCTAATTTAACTCTCGTTGTTTCTAGTTCTGATGGAGTGAATGCTGGATTAATTTCGCTAATTCTTATTGCTTCATCATTTAGAAGAGTTGTATCTAGATTGAATTTTCTATTTTCTGTATAGATATTTTTGTATCAATATGAGAATTTAGAAATATCATTTAATAATTTCTTTGCTTGTGGATCGTTATCTTTGCTTTCTTCAAGTGTTTCAATAAAAGCACGATAATTTCCTTCTCATGAATTTTTGTTTTTAGCATCATATGTTGTTGTATAAACTTTACGTTCATAAACTGTGTAAACATCTTGACGTGCCGCTCATGCAACTGGAACATTGTAAGATTGACCTTTTGAAAATTTTATCTTAATGCTATTTTTAATTTCAGTTGTAGATTCTGTGTAATAAAGTCATGAATAATCAATTTGATTTACAAGTGGTTGTTTGTAGAATGCTTTAATGTTTGAGTTGGGTTTAGATGTAACTAAATGTGGTTCAATGTTGCTATCTTCAATGTAAATATATTTATCTTTACCATAAGGTGAAAAACCAAGAAGTTTTGCTAATTCAGAAGGTAAAATTGTTCTAACTGAATCATTATTATCTTTTCATTCTTTACCTTTAAACAAGTCAAATGTTGCTTCTTTAGTATTTTGGTTAATGAACAATGTTGATAATTGTGAAAGTATTATTTTATTGTCAGAAGTATTAGTTAAATAAGCAATATCTCTAACAAGATACTGTTTATCTAATGTAAATATATCGCCAGTATGTAACTCAGATTTAACCTCAGAACGAACAAAATCATTACCGTCTTTAGCTCTTGTATAAACATCGAATCAATAATCTCTGTTCATAGTTAAACTAAAGTTTCTTGATGTGTCGTCATTATTTTGTGGGTAATTTAATGAGAATAAACTTGCATCTCTATTACTTGAATCGTATCAATCATAGAAAGTTTTAAAATCTTGAACAGCAATGAATTTTGTATCATCTCCTGCGTGATTTGTAAAACTTGATAATGGTATAAAACTTTCTTTGATTGATTTGATATCAATAATATTTGAAGTTTTTTGATAATCATCACCAATGTACTTGATACCTTTATCATATCCTTTTGGAAAAGCAGATGCTAACACTAAACCATTAATGTAGTATCCATCATTATATGCCTTTCCATTAGTTGGCAAGTTTAAGTCTACTGTTATATCATGTGATTTTGAGACATTTTTAATTTTTTCGTACTGTTGCTTCATAGCTTTCGCTGTGTCATGAAGTATAGTAAAAATCCCCGCAGTTAAAAACACCAATACCGTTAAACCGATTACTGTTGCTTTATTCTTGAATAGAGATCGAAAAACTTCTTTAAACAGTTTTCACATAGTTCTCCTTGGACCTTTTGGTCATAATTAAATAATATATTTAATTATATATTTTTTTAGGTTGTTGAAAAGTCTGCGCCAAAAAGTGAGATAAAACTGTAATATTTAGCAAAAAACGTCTTTTTTCTCTATAAATTAGATATAAAAGTTTGTTTTTTGTTATAAAAACAGTAATTTTAAGAAGTAATTTATTCCACATTGAATCTCATTTTGAAAAATATTTTGAATTTTTACGGCTTTTTTATAGAAAAAAGCACTATTTTCTAGTGCTTCATTTTGAAATTATTTTGAATCTAAATTTTCATCTTTTTCAACTTCTTCAGTATGTGTATTTTCATCATTTGAAGTAATTTTAATTAATTCATCTATGTTCATTGGTTTAGAATTTTCAACATCATTTTCGATTTTCTTAGGTGGTAATTGTAAGTGTGTTGCAATGTATTCAATTTCCTCTGCAACGATCGTTTCTTTTTCTAAGAGTAATGTTTTAATAAGTTCTAATAACTCTGTATTTTTACTAATAATTTTTGTTGCTAGTTTCTTAGCGTTTGTAATTATTTTTCTAACTTCTAAATCAATTTCATGACTAATTTGATTTGAAATAGATGAACTTGTTGCAAGTGTTTTACCTAAGAATGGTGAACCTTCTTCTTCTTGATATTTAATTGGACCAAGGTCACTCATACCAAATTCAGTTACCATTCTACGAGCAATAGTGGTTGCTTTAGAAATATCATCAGCAGCACCTGTTGTAATTTTCGCTTCACCATAAATTAATTCTTCAGCTGCTCTACCACCCATAAAACTTGCTATTGAAGCTAATAAGTCTTCTTTGGTATAGTTGTATTTTTCATTTTCAGGCATCATTAAATTATAACCACCAGCTTGACCACGTGGGATAATTGTAATTTTTTGAACTTTGTTTCCACCAGGAACTTTAAGTCCAACAACCGCGTGACCTGCTTCATGGTATGCAACTAAAGTTAATTCTTCTTGAGTAATTGTTCTTGATTTTTTAGCTGGTCCTGCCATTACACGATCGATTGCTTCGTCAATTTGTTCTAATGAAATAACTTGTGTATTTTCTCTAATAGAAAGTAACACTGATTCATTAATAACATTTTCTAATTGAGCTCCTGAAAAACCAGGTGTTCTTTTAGCAACATTGTCAAAAGAAACTTTTGGTGAGAAACGTTTACCCTTTGCGTGTAGTTTTAAAATTTCTTCACGTTCTTTTACATCTGGTAATCCAACTGTGATGATTCTATCAAAACGTCCTGGTCTTGTTAACGCTGGATCAAGTACATCTGTACGGTTTGTAGCAGCGATAAATAAAAGACCTGAATTTTCTTTAATTCCATCCATTTCTACTAAAAGTTGGTTAAGTGTTTGTTCACGTTCATCGTGACCACCACCAATACCACTTCCACGTGTTCTACCAATTGCATCTAACTCATCGATAAACACAATGGCTGGAGCATTTTTTCTTGCTTCTGTAATAACTTGTCTTACCCTTTTAGCTCCCATACCAACAAATAACTCAACAAAGTTAGATGCAGATACAAAGAAGAAAGGTACATCGGCTTCTCCTGCTGTAGCTTTTGCTAAAAGTGTTTTCCCGGTACCAGGAGGGCCTCCTAATAAAATACCACGAGGCATTCTAGCACCTGAGATTTCATATTTTTTAGGATTTTTTAAGTAGTCTACTATTTCACTAATTTCTTCAATTGGTTCTTTATTACCTGCTACATCTGAGAATTTTTTATCAGATTTAATGATTTGTGCAGGGCTTTTATCTCCAAACATACCTGTTCCTTGGCCACCCATTGCTTTCATTTGTGCTCTATATAATCAGTAAAGCAATAATAAGAATAACAATGTTGGTAAGAATGGAAGTATATATTGTGAGAAGAAACCAGGTGTAGGTGTAGGTGTAGTATAAAGTCCTAATACATTATCACCCACAGCTCCTTTTGTTGCCTCAGTTGATAACGTTGAAAAATTATTAATTACTTCAGTAAAATATTTTGAACTTCCATACACTATATGTTGAGTAGTTTTGTCACCATCTACAAAAGAAACAGTAGTGATATTTGTGAATGGATTAATTTCAATCGCACTGAAATAAATCTTGTCTGTTGAACTTGCGGCCGCTAATTGTAATTTTTCTTCAAAAGTTGTAGTTGACCAAATATTTGGTTGTGCACCTCTACCTAAAATTAGATAGAAAATTAAACCAACAATCGCAACAATTAATAAAATTGTCAATACGGACGCTGTTCTTCGTCTTTTTGGATTCATGTGTTCCTTTCTATTATTTAAATAATATTAAAATTATATTAAATTTTTGACTTAATTATCAAGAGCCCTTTTTTCTTATGCAATTCTGAGTTATCATTTAACTTAAAAACGCTTGTACGTTGGTGTGAAAGTATGAAATCAATTATGGAATTTATCTTATTTTTACTTAATTTTACGTCATTAAAATTCACGTTTATAAAATGAAAAATCAAATTTTCTTTATTTTTTAGAGCTTTAAATAAATCTTGTGAAAAATTACTTTTTCGTCATTTTTTGTATTCTTTTTTAATTTTTTGAATTTTAAACTGTGAAAAAATATTCAAAATTCTATACTTTCAGATAATTAAGTTTTTTTGTATGAAATTACTATTCTTTTCTAAATTATGTCTAATGATATTTCTTTGATATTTATCTTGATTATTTGTGTAATCAATATGAAATGGAATGTTGTTTTTTCTGCATTTCTTAATTATTGTATTTTTGAAATATTTGAATAAAAGTGGTCGTTTGATATTCATTTGATTTAAAGTGTTATTTTTAGCAATTCCTAAGTACAATGGTTTTCTTTTTGATTCTTTTTGCATTAAAACTGTTTCAATAAAGTCATCTTTTTGATGAGCAATTAATAGAGTATTACATCTTTCTTGTTTGTATATTTTTTCGAAAAAATCATAACGTTTTATACGAGCTCAATTTTGGAAATTACCTTGCACATAGTCATTTTTGTCTAAATTAAGTATGAATAAAGGGATATTATGTTTATTACAAAATTCTTCAACTATTTTTTGATCAGTATGACTATCGTATCTCTGATTATAATTAACATGACAAACTACAATGTTTTTATTTTTGTATTTATTTAATAAAAACATGCTGTCGGGACCCCCACTAACAGCAATTAAATATTTCATCTTAATTCTTTCTATTAAACTTATTCATAATTGTTTGAATATCATTGAACGCAAAAGAGATTGCGGCATTAGCCGCATTATCTAAAACAGGTTCTAAAATAACCATTTCTTCTGATTTAAATCTACCTAAAACAAAATCACGTAATTGACCTTGATGTGGTACATCAATTCCAATTTTCATTCTTTTAAAATCTTGATTTGATAAGTGTTTGATAATGCTAATTACACCATTGTGACTACCACCACTTCCGCCAATTTTGATAGCGCTTTTGCCTAGAGGAAAGTCTTTTTCGTCGTGAATCACCATGATATCATCAGGTAAAATTTTGAAAAATTGCGCAAGAGCTTGAACAAATTCACCTGAATTATTCATATATGTCATTGGTTTAGCAATAATTAAATCGTCAACTTTAACATATGAACCATTGAATTTGTTTTTATTTAATTCAACACCTAGTTTCTTACAAATTTTATCAATAACTAAAAAACCGGCATTATGTCTTGTATATGTATATTCATTTCCTGGATTTCCTAATCCGACAATTAATTTCATATTAACCTCACTTTATTAAACTTTTGAAATTAGTTAAAATTTCTTTTTCAAAAACGCCACTTTGCATTGTGATGTATGAATAATTTGTCCCCTCAGGACTTACAATAATAAGATTTTTAATAGCACGAGATGTTGCAGTATATAAAAGTTTTTTATATAGCATAATTTGGTGTTTAGGATGTACTAAAAAGATTACTACAGGAATTTCACTTCCTTGGAATTTGTGCACTGTAGTTCCATATGAAAGAGTAATTTCTTTCATAAACTCACTTCGGTCATAAGTAATGCTCTTTTGTCAATCTTCACCACGTTTGAATGTGACAATTATATTTTTAGCTTGTTCCTTATTCGAAGCATCAAATGTAGCATCTGAAATATATCCAATATCACCATTACAGATGTCATCATTAAGTCTATTTTCAAGTTGCATAACTTTATCACCAATTCTATATTCAACATCGACACCAAATCTTTTTTGTGCATAGACTTTTTTACCTTTTGGGTTGATTTTTTGTTGAATTAAATTGTTTAAAGTTATTAAACCATTTTCGCCTTTATATGTTGGTGCAAGGAGTATAATGTCATCTAAACCATGTAATGAACTTGTGGTTTTGTATAAATCTGAAATTTCATTATTGAGTGTTTCATTATTATATATTTTATGATCAACTTCACCAGGTTTAAAAACTGGTATTTGCATTTCACTTATGTTTTTAAAGTGATTGTAAATAGTTTCTGATTCACTACGATAGAATGTCTCTAATCTATTGACTGGAAAATTATCTGATAATGCAATTTCGTTAAGTAAATCACCAGGACCAATTGCAGGTAATTGCTTACTATCACCAATAATAATTAACTTTTCAAGTTGTGGGCAACATAATAAAAGTTTTTCAAAAATATTAACGTCAACCATAGAAAATTCATCAACAACTAAAGCTTTAATGTCTTTTAAATCTTCCATACGTTCTGCTGAAACTTGACCAGTTGTTTTAGAAATTTGTAAAAAACTGTGAATTGTTCTAACTCTATGTTTGATTTTTGTTGTAACGTTTGTTGCAGCACGTCCTGTTGGTGCTAAAATCGCAAAATCAACTTCAGATTTTAAATCATTTAATTTTAAAGTCTTATAAATGTGTTGAATTAAGAAAGTTTTACCAGTTCCAGGACCACCGATTATTAAAGAGATATTTGATGTTAAAAAATCATCATATGCTTTTCTTTGCTCTTTTGATAAAGGTTCTAAATTCTTTTCTTTTTCACTCGTTAAAACTAATGATGAAACTTTATTTTGAATAGCATTTAGTCTACTTGCAATGTAATGTTCTTTTTTGTAAGTTGACATTCGTGAAAGATATTTATTATTAATATCATCAATGTTTTGAATTAAAAATTTTTCTTTGATTAAAAAATCAATATATTCTTCCATTTTAATTAAATCAATGTCAAAATAACCTTTAACAACATCAATTATTTGTTTTCTAAGAATAATTGTTGAATTATTATTTTCTAAATCTTCAAAAGCAAATTCTAAATAAGCTTTAAATCTGCTTATAGAATTGGTATCTCAACCAATTTCTAAAGCAAATTTATCAATCTCATCTAATTCAACAATCTTATTTACAACATACAATTCATAAGGGTCATTACTTTTATAATAATTAACAAAATCAATATCTTTGGTATTGTGTTTTTTTTCTAATTTATCTAACAACAATGACATATTATTAGCATAAAATCAAGTTAAATTATTTTGTTTTTCATTTGAACCACCTGTAATATTGTCAACGGTTGTTTTATTTTCATTATAAAACGCAATAAAAGCTTTATATTGAAGTTCAGTCATTACACTAGTTAATTTATCTTTATTAGATTCATCACGAATCAGTTGAAAAACATCTTTTCCAAAAGCATCAGCGATTTTTTTACCGGATAAAACACCAACATGTGGGATGTTTTTTGCAAAATATGTTGCTCAATCCACTTTTTTTTCAATTATTATTGGTTTTAACGAAACTAAAAGGTAATTATTTTTATATCTACCACTTTCTTGAACTTCAATTTCATAATCTTGAAATAATTCAGGAACATTACCTTTACAATAAATTGCCATAGTACCATTTTGCTGGTCTACACGAAATAAGAAGAAGCCTCAACCATCTTCTCTACTGCCTTTTATTAATTTGACGAATTTACCTTTTAACTGTTGTGTGTTCATATATTTTATATTATAAAGATTTTTAAATTTTGTATCACCTTAAAACATGTGAATAAGATCAAACCTTTTTTAACCTTATTTTAAGAGTTATTCACAATTTTATTCACAAGGTTATTGTTGTGGAAAACTACAAGTTATTCACAATTTTATAAAACATTGTATTTTAATTGTTAATAAGTGTGTTTTTAACTAATATATAGTCTTATAAGTTGTGAATAACTTTGTGTTTTTCTTGTGAATTACTTGTTATTTGTTAAAAATTTTATTAACAA